>DASUUP010000341.1:0-19837 GCA_036373995.1 Acidimicrobiia bacterium | reverse complement strand
GCGACGACGACCACCTCGTCTGCGACGCCGACCTCGACACTTCCCCCGGTCATCGAATGCCCCGGCGCCGGCGAATTCGGTGAAGGCAGCGGTATAGCCCAGGTCGATGGAGAGGGCTCCGATGCCACTGATCTGGGTCGGGTCTCATGGGAGCGATCCGAGCAGTGCGAGAGCTTCATATTCGAGTTCGAGACGTCGGAGGGCGCCCCGGCGACATCGGTCCCCGACATCTCCATCGAGCATCTCCCCTCGCTCCAGGTGATCAGGATCACGATGGGCATCGACGCGGCCGTGATCACAGATCAACTCGTCGAGACCGAGATGGTCGACCGGCTATACGTCGTCCGATCGCTGGATGGCAGGATGTTCGTCGACCTCCACCTCAACGCACCCGCGGCGGCTCGCGCCCGGGTTCAGTCCTCACCGGCGGTTCTCACGGTGGACCTCAGGCCGGGCTTCCTCGAGTTCACCGGCTCGTCATCGATCGACGACCGAACGGTCGTGGTATCCCCGAGCCAGCGTGCCGAGGTCGACGACATCGCGACGTTCAGCGGGTACTCGCGTGCATTCGAGGCAAACGTGATCGTGATCGTGACTCAGGGGGACGCAGTCGTCACCGAGGCCAACACGACGGCTGCCGACCATCTCGAGACTTGGGGTGAGTTCAACGTGGATGTCCCCTTGCCGGCGGGAGAAGTGTCCGTCTTCGTCGGGGAGGCCAGTGCCGAGGACGGGAGCCTCGACGGGGTCACTCTCGAACTCACGGTGAACTGAGACCTTCGATCTCGATGATCTCGATGTAGCCGCCGCTCACGTCGACCACGGGCACCAGCTCGTCGACAAAAGGGACCTCGAACGTCTCCCCGGACCTCTCGATCACGAGCCGGTCCTGGGCAGCACCGTGGTTGACGCCTGCCACGACACCACCGTTGGGACGTACCTCGAGACCGATGAGGTCTTCGGGCCAATACTGGTTCCCGGCGAGCTCCCTGCGCTCAGCCACGAAGACATCGCTCCCTCTGATCTCTTCGGCAGCGTCACGTGAAGTCACCTCGACAAAGGCGACCTGGGGGCCTTTCTTGCCACGGCGCACTGCACGTACCGTGAAGGGCTCGTCTTCGATGAAGACCACACTCTCGGGCTGGAGGTGGACCAGGTCTTCGTCTTCTACGTAGATCCCGAGGAATCCCTCGAGTCCATTGGGTCGACCCAAACGACCAATGACGATATGAGGGGGGACGACCCCCCTCGAACCCCCCGCCGCAGCTTCGCCGCGGGATAGCCCGTCACCCACCGCCCGTTCCTCCGAACCTGGATCCTCAGTCGAGGAACTCGACCCCAGCGTTGATCCCCTCTTCTTCACCTGCGGCTCCGGCCGCGGCACGTATTGCCTTGGCGACACGCCCTCTGCGGCCTATGACACGACCCATGTCCGATTTGGCGGTGCGGACTTCGGCCACGAACTCATCCGGGCCTTGCTCCACCAGAGTCACCTGAACGGCGTCCGAGTCCTCGACGATGCTCTTGACGACGTATGTGACGACACGTTCGACGATCTCTCCCTTGGCCAAGGTCACTCCTCCTCTCCAGATGCGCCTTCTTCATCCGCCGAAGCGCCTTCTGACTCCTCCGAGGGCGTCTCGACGCCCACGACATGGATTCCCCCGGCCTGGATCTTCATCGTGTTCATCGCGCCGGAGATGTTCAGCAGCTTCTCGACCGTTTCCGAAGGCTGGGCGCCCTTGGACAGCCAGTCGACGGCTCGCTCGTTGTCGATCTCGACGACCGACGGATCTTGACGGGCGTCATAGCGCCCTATCTGCTCTATGTAGCGACCATCGCGCGGGGCGCGCTGGTCCATCACGACGACGCGATAGACGGGCTGCTTCTTCTTGCCCATTCGCATCAGTCTCAGCCTGACAGCCATCCAGTCACCTCTAGTCGGGATTCATCTCTTGCGACGTCGGCCACCGGTGAGGGCATCGAGTGACGGCAAGCCCTTGCCTCCGGCAAACGTCTTCATCATCTTTTGTGTCTCGGCGAACTGCTTGAGGACCCGGTTCACGTCCTGGGGCGATGTGCCCGACCCGGACGCGATCCGGCGTTTGCGGCTACCGCCGATGATCTTGGGGGTCCGGCGCTCTTCGGGGGTCATCGACTGGATGACAGCCTCGACCTTCTTCAGGTCGCGATCGTCTATCTCGACGTCACGTAGGAGCGATCCGGACCCGGGAAGCATAGCAAGGATGTCCTGGAGAGGCCCCATCGACTTCATGGCCTCGAACTGATCGAGAAAGTCTTCGAGGGTGAACTCGCCCTTCTGAAGACGTTCCGCAGCCTTCTCGGCTGTGTCCTGATCGAAGACCGTCTCAGCCTTCTCGATGAGAGTGAGCACATCGCCCATGCCGAGGATCCGACTCGCCATGCGCTCGGGGTGGAAGGCCTCGAGGTCGTCGAGACCTTCGCCGACGCCGGCGAACTTGACCGGGGCGCCGGTCACCTCGCGCACCGAGATGGCAGCCCCTCCCCTGGCATCGCCGTCCAATTTGGAGAGGATCAGACCGGTCAGACCGATCTGACTCTGGAAGCCGTCGGCGACGTTCACGGCGTCCTGGCCGGTCATGGCGTCGACCACCAGGAGGACCTCGTCGGGGTCGGATGCCTTGCGCACCGCCGCCAGCTCCTTCATCAGGGTCTCATCGATCTGGAGACGGCCCGCGGTGTCGATGATGATCACATCCCGACCGGACTTCTCCGCCTCCCTGAGAGCAGACTTGGCCAGTTTCGGCGCCTTGCCTTTGCGATCGATCAGAACCGGGACGTCGATCTTCTTGCCCAGCGTCTCCAACTGATCGATGGCCGCCGGTCGTTGCAGGTCGGCGGCGACGAGAAGGGGGCTCTTCCCCGTCGACTTGAGTCGCTTGGCCAGCTTCCCGGCGGTAGTGGTCTTGCCCGATCCTTGGAGCCCGACCATGAGAATCACCAAAGGCGGTGGGCCCTTGACCAGCTCGGCTGCATCGGAGCCGAGAGTGTTCACCAGCTCGCTGTGAACGATCTTTATCACCTGCTGACCGGGGGTGATCGACCTGGAGACGTCTTCGCCGAGAGCCCTCTCTTTGACTCGAGCGAGGAAGCCCTTGACGACCGAGACGTTGACATCGGCCTCGAGTAGCGCGAGACGCACCTCGCGGAGAGCGTCGTCTATGTCCTTCCCCGAGAGCTTTCCCTTGCCCCGCAGGGTGGAGAAGACCGATTCGAATCTTTCGGTGAGCGTGTCGAACATTGGCTCTATAGGTTATGGCCGATGAGTCTCCAAGTAGACACCGTGTTCATCTGGGTCACCGATCTGGAAGCGTCCCTCGAGTGGTATCAGGCCATCGGGTTCGAGCCCGGGCCGAGATACGGGACATGGCAGGTAATGGACGTTCCCGGGGAGACCAGGTTCGCCCTCCATCAGGGAATCCGACCCCAAGGCCCCTCGACGGCGGTGCCATCGTTCCGTGTCGAAGACCTCGAGGCCGAGATCGAGCGTCTCGCCGGAGCGGGCATAGAAGCCCGGGATGAGATCACCGACACCGGGACCAACCGCTTCACCACGTTCATCGATCCCGATGGGAACGAGATCCAGCTTCTGCAGCGATGACCGAGTTGATTCCCGCCGACGAGTCCAGGGCTCGCGGCGAGGCGCTCTGCTCGGCGGTCTGTTCCCCAGGACGAGGGCCCTACGGTGTTCGCTGAGGGAGCCCCCAGGCAACGACCTGGTCAGACCCGCGGACCGGAGTCTGACCTAACCTCTGCTCAGTCGCCGACGAGTGCTCTGCTGAGCAGGTCGAGACGGCCCGGGACGAGGCTGTAGTAGACCCAGCGCCCATCCCTGCGGCTCTTCACGAAGCCACTCTCGCGGAGCACTTTCAGATGATGGCTCACGGTGGGCTGGGAGACGCCCAAAGGCTCGACGAGGTCACAGGCCGGGCATGCCTCACCTCTTGCAGCGAGAAGGCTGATCAGTCTCAGCCGTGTCGGATCGGAGAGGACGGCAAACCAACCGGCAAGCTCCTCAGCGCCTACCTCATCGACCGGCCCGACGCGGATCGGCGAGCATGGTTCGGCCGTGGCAGCCGTCATCGTCAGCGGCAATACCTTTCGGAATCGAGCGGCGACACCATTTGAACCAGACCTTGGGTCACTCCCGTGACGTAGCCAGGTCCCACCGCATCCTTCCAGCTGCACGAGGTGCGGTCGATCCCGCTCGTGCTCAGACGTGCCCGGGGTGCCAGGGCAACCGGGCGCATCCTTCGACGAAAACTCTTCAGGGCCATGTCAGGCCTCCTTCCGTAAATATAGATACTGATCCATACATAGTGTGCCACATATAGATGGCTGTCAATATTTCACTGACACTGATCTGAGACTCGCATCACGCGGTGCCGAGCCGCAGGCCTTAACCTGACTCCGTGATCCCCAACACGATCGAGGGGCTGAAGAGCTCTCTCGACAGCCAGGACTACTTCGCTGGTGACGATCTGACCGTCGCCATCCATCTCGCGCTCCAGCTCGGCCGACCCTTGTTCCTCGAGGGCGAGGCAGGAGTGGGCAAGACGGAGGTGGCAAAGGTGCTCGCCGCCATTGCCGGTGAGGAGCTGATCAGACTCCAGTGCTACGAGGGCCTCGACGTCAGCCATGCCCTCTACGAGTGGGACTACGCCCTCCAGATGATGGAGATTCGCCTGCTCGAGGCGCGTGGGGAGGGAGAGAGAGCAACGGCCAAGGACATCATGAGCCGTGAGTTCCTGATCGCCCGACCACTACTACAGGCCATCGAGGCTGCCCGAGACGGCCGTCGCCCGGTGCTGCTGATCGATGAGCTCGACCGCGCCGACGAGGAGTTCGAGGCCTTCCTCCTCGAGCTGCTGTCCGACTTCCAGGTCTCCATCCCGGAGATCGGCACGATCAAGTCGGACGACCCGCCGATCGTGGTGCTCACCTCGAACCGGACTCGCGAGATCCACGATGCCCTCAAGAGACGTTGCATCTATCACTGGATCGACTACCCGACTCCAGAGCTGGAAGCCTCGATCGTGTCCCGCAAGGTGCCGGGCATCGAGGTCGAGCTCGCCGCCAGCCTCGCGGCTGCGATGGCCAAGCTCCGTCAGATGGAGTTGTTCAAGCCTCCGGGAGTCGCCGAGACCCTGGATTGGGCGGAGTCACTTCAGCTTCTGCACGACGGCGAGCTCACGCCGGCCATGGCCGAACGCACGCTGGGTGTCGTCCTCAAGTACAAGGACGACATCGATGCGGTCCGGGAAGCGGGAGTCGAAGCCCTGGTCGGATGACGGGCCGTGCACCGTTCCCGAAGTCTCATGAGACTCCAACCTGACTGCATCAGGCCATGACCGGGACACTCACCGATCTGACCAGTTTCGCCACGGCCCTTCGGCGACGAGGCCTCACCGTGACACCAGACCAGGTGTCCGACATGGCACGGGCGATAACGCTGGTCGACCCTTCCGACAGGTCCCAGATCCACGCATCCCTTCGATCACTGGCGATCACCGACCCCGACGAGCGGGGGCCATTCGACGAGGAGTTCGCCCGGTTCTTCGAGGGTTCGCTCGACCCCACGCCGGGCCATGACCAGGATCGAGAGGCTCCGACCGGGTCGGCCCTGAAACCGGTAATGCGCTCCACCGAAGGACGTTCGGAGGAGGAGACGAGCTCCCAGCGAGGCACGTCGGCTATCGAGAATGTCGCTACCAGGGACTTCGCCGACCTGAGCGACGACGAGCTGGCCGAAGCGCGGCGCTTGGTCATGGCGATGATGTGGCAGCCCACCGACGTCCGCACCCGAAGATGGTCGATGGCTCGCAGCGGCAGCCGGCCGGATTTGCGGCGCACCCTCCGAACCACGACTCGCCCTGAGGGCGATCTGATCCCGATCGTCATGCGGACGCGCCGAAAACGGCAGAGGCCGCTCATCGTCATCGCCGACATCTCGGGCTCGATGGAGAAGTACGCCGACCTGTTCCTCGTTTTCGCCCATGCCGCCCAACGTCGAATCGACGAGGTCGAGGTCTTCACGTTCTCCACCGAGCTCACCCGCATCACCGAGGATCTGAAGAAGCGAAGCACCCAGGCCGCATTGGACAAGGTGGCTTCGACAGTTCACGACTGGTCTGGGGGCACGAAGATCGGTGACGCGTTCGCTGAGTGGAACCGCCACTGGAGTCGCCGGCTGACCCGGGGCGGGCCGATCGCCCTCATCCTGTCGGACGGATGGGATTGCGGCGATCCGGCACTCCTGAGCAGGGAGATGGCGCGGTTGGCCAGGACGGTGCACCGGGTCATATGGCTGAACCCGCTGGCCGCCCACGCCGACTACCGACCCGCAACCAGGGGCATGCAGGCAGTCCTGCCCCACGTCGACCATCTCCTCCCCGCGGCGAGCGTGGTCGATCTGAGGAGCGTGGTCAGGCTCCTCGACACTCTCAAGAACCGTTGACGAGCCAGGGCCGTACTTTCCAACGCACGGTGAACACCACCGCGCGTAGGTTCAGTGCCACTGCACATTTGAGGAGGTCCCGTGTATCCCGCCAAGTTCGACTACCTGGCGCCCGAGTCGCTCGAGGAGACCCTTTCGATCCTCGCCGAACGAGGCGACGAGGTGAAGATCCTCGCCGGCGGTCAGAGCCTGATTCCCATGATGAAGCTGCGGTTCGCCCGACCCTCGACGCTGCTCGACATCAATCGACTGCCCGGTCTCGACAAGATCGAGAGCTCGAACGGCCACGTCACCGTGGGTGCGTTGGTCAGGCACAACGATGTGGTCAGGTCGGACGTCATCTCGAGCGAGAACGCCCTCATGGCGTCCGCGGCTCCATGGGTGGCCGACCCGATCGTGCGCAACCTGGGGACGGTGTGTGGCTCGGTGGCCCACCACGACCCGGAAGGTGACTGGGCTTCGGTGATGCTCGCATTGGGCGCAGAGGTCGTCGCAACCTCCAAGGAAGGCACCGAACACTTCCATCCAGGTGCCGATGGAGAGCGGATAACCGGTGGGAGTCGTGTGATCCCGATCGACCGCTTCCTGGTCGACATGTTCACCACCTCCCTGCACCCGAGCGAGATCATCACCGAGATACGAGTGCCTCGATACGAACGCGGTGGAGGCAACTATCAGAAGCTGGAGCGGAAGATCGGCGACTACGCCACGGTCGGTGTGGCCGCCCATCTCGAGCTCGACGACCAGGACAAGATCAGCAAGGCCGGCCTGGCCCTGACTTCGGTCGCCTCCTCGAACCTCAAGGTGACCGAAGCCGAGCAGATGCTGGTCGGGGAGTCACCGGGCGAGGAGCTGTTCGCCGAAGCCGCAAAGGTCGCACGTGACGCATGTGAGCCCGCCAGCGACGTCAGGGGCTCGGCCGAGTACAAGCGCCACGTCGTCGAGGTCTACACCAGGAGAGCCCTCGCCGAAGCATCTCAGATCGCACAGGGAGGCGAGTCATGAACATCACTGTCAACGTCAACGGCACCGACCACACCGCCGACGTCGAGCCGAGACGTCTCCTCGTCGATTTCATTCGGTCCACGCTCAAACTCACCGGCACCCACATCGGGTGTGACACCACGAGTTGCGGGGTCTGCACGGTTCTGCTCGATGGCACGCCGGTGAAGTCATGCACCGTCTTCGCAGTGCAGGCCAATGGGCGCTCGATCACGACGGTCGAGGGTCTGAAGCAAAACGGCCAGCTCTCCCCGATCCAGGAGGCGTTCAAGGAGCACCACGGTCTGCAGTGTGGCTTCTGCACGCCGGCGATGATGCTCGTGGGCAGCGCGCTGATCGAGGAGAACCCGGACCCATCCGATGATGACGTGAGATGGGCGATCTCCGGCAACCTCTGCCGGTGCACCGGATACATGAACATCGTCAAGTCGATCCAGGCGGCAGCCGCCGCCACCAGGGAGGGAGCATCCGCATGACCACGACCGCCGAGCCCAGAACATCACCCGAGATCGGTGGTCTCGGGCACAGCCGCCGTCGGGTCGAGGACGCCCGATTCATCGAGGGGCGGGGCAACTATGTAGACGACATCGAGCTTCCCGGGATGCTTCACATGGCCATCCACCGCTCCCCGCTCGCACACGCCAAGATCGTGTCGATCGACACCTCCGAGGCGGAGGCGGTCGAGGGCGTGCTCGCCGTTGTCACAGGGGAGCTCCTCGCCGGCTACAACCTGGCCTGGATGCCGACTCTGTCCGGTGACACTCAGGCCGTCCTCGCCACGGACAAAGTGCGTTTCCAGGGTCAGGAGATCGCGGCTGTGATCGCCACCGACCGCTACGTCGCCGAGGACGCCGCCGAGCGCATCCAGGTCGAGTACGAGGACCTCGAGCCCATTGTCAACCCACAGCGGGCCCTCGAGGACGATGCCCCGATCATCCGGACGGATAAGGAGGCGCAGAGCTCGAATCTGGTCTACGAGTGGGAGTCGGGTGACAAGGCAGCCACCGATGCCGCATTCGAGAAAGCGGACAAGGTGGTGTCGCTGGAGACCTTCTACCCGAGGTCGCACCCGTCACCACTGGAGACCTGCGGCATCGTCGCCGACGTCAACTCGGCCACAGGTCAGGCGACCCTCTACATGACTTCCCAGGCACCACACGCTCATCGAACTGTGTTCGCGCTGGTCGCCGGCCTGCCCGAGCAGAACATCCGAATCGTCTCCCCCGACATCGGAGGGGGGTTCGGCAACAAGGTTCCGGTGTATCCCGGCTACGTGGTGGCCACGGCGGCGTCGCTCGTCATCGGCAAGCCGGTGAAGTGGATCGAGACCCGGACGGAGAACCTGATCTCAACTGGCTTCGCCCGCGACTACTACATGAAGGGTGAGCTGGCGGTGTCGGAAGAGGGTCGCATCCTCGGCCTCAGGGTCGACATGATCTCGGACCAGGGCGCCTTCTTCTCCGATGCCCAGCCCACCGCCTTCAAGGCCGGTCTCTTCCACATCGTCACCGGGTCGTACGACTATCCGGCGGCGCACGTGACCACCAAGGGTGCCTACACAAACAAGGCCCCCGGAGGGGTTGCCTACCGATGCTCGTTCCGGGTCACCGAGGCTTCGTATCTGATCGAGCGTCTAGTCCAGAACGCCGCCTACGAGATCGGGATGGATCCTGCGGAGTTCCGTGCCAAGAACTTCATCCAACCGGAACAGTTCCCCTATCTGACGCCGACCGGGTTCGTCTACGACTCGGGTGACTACGAGAAGGCGATGCGGCTCGCCATGGAAATGGTCGGATATGACGAGATCCAGCGCGAGAAGGAAGAAGCCCGCAAGGAGGGTCGTCTCGTCGGTATCGGCATGGCCAGCTTCACCGAGGTGGTGGGTGCTGGACACGGTGAGGAATATGACATCCTCGGGCTCAAGATGTTCGACTCGGCCGAGCTCAGGGTCCACCCGACCGGGAAGGCGATCCTCAAGCTCGGTGTCAGGTCGCAGGGACAGGGGCACGAGACGACTTTCGCGCAGATCGTTGCTGAGGAGCTCGGCATCCCGGCGGCCGACATCAAGGTCGTCGAAGGCGACACCGACAACACTCCTTACGGTCTGGGCACCTATGCGTCCCGGAGCACGCCGGTAGCGGGGGCGGCCACCGCCGTGATCGCCCGCAAGTTGCGCGACAAGGCGAAGACGATCGCCGCCCACCTCCTCGAGGCCTCCGAGGACGACCTGGAGTGGGAAACTGGCAAGTTCACCGTGGCGGGAGACCCGGAGAGCTCGGTGTCCATTCAGGACATCGCATTCGCCGCCTACACCAACCCGCCCCCTGGTGTGGAGGCCGGCCTCGAGGGAGTCAACTACTACGACCCGCCCAACATGACGTTCCCATTCGGGACGTACATCGTGGTCGTCGACGTCGACCCCGAATCGGGGCAATGGAAGGTCCGGCGCATGGTGGCAGTCGACGACTGCGGGGTGAAGATCAACCCCATGGTGGTGGAAGGCCAGATCCACGGCGGTCTCGCCGAGGGTTACGCCATGTCGTCGATGCAGTACATCACCTTCGACGAGGCTGGCAACTGCATCGGCTCCAACTTCATGGACTACCTCATCCCCACCGCCTGGGAGACACCGCGGTTCGAGCTGGGTGAGACGGTCACCCCGTCACCACATCATCCGATCGGCGCCAAGGGTGTCGGCGAGTCGGCGACCGTGGGCTCCCCCGCGGCCTACGTCAACGCAGTGGTCGATGCGCTCCAGCACCTAGGGGTGAAGAACATCGACATGCCGGTGTCCTCGGATCGCGTCTGGGCGGCGATGGAGCAAGCGGAGACCGCGTGAATCGGGACCTGCTGGAGCTGGCGGCCGACTTGAGCCGCCGGCACCAGCCGTTTCTGACCGCCACCGTCGTGTGGGCCCGTGGGCCTTCGTCGGGAAAGCGAGGCTCCACAGCGATCCTCGAGCCCGATGGGACGGTCCACGGATGGATCGGCGGCGCATGTGCCGAGCCAGTGGTCATCAGGGAGTCCCGCGAGGCGATGGCCGACGGCAAGCCACGTCTCCTGTTCCTGGGGACCGAGGAAGACATCGCCATGGTTGAGAACCGACCCGACGTGAGGACTGTGCCGATATCGTGCACCTCGGAAGGCTCCATGGAGGTGTTCTTGGAACCGATGCTTCCCTCACCGCACCTGGTGGCCGTGGGCGGCTCACCGGCCGTGAAGACACTCATGGCCCTTGCCGAGACGCTCGACTGGCGGGTCGACGTCGTCGATGAGGACCTCGACCTCCCGGAGATCTCGGGTAGCACGGCAATAGTCGTTGCCACCCAGGGGCACTACGACGAGCCCGCAGTGGAAGCCGCTCTCACAACGGACGCCGGCTACATCGGGCTGGTGGCATCGTCGAAGCGCGCCGAGACCGTGCTCGGCTATCTCCGCGACCGCGGGCACTCAGAAGAGGCGCTTGGGCGAGTGGTGGCACCGGCCGGGCTCGACCTCGGCCACATCGCCCACCGTGAGATCGGGGTGTCGATCGTTGCCGACTTGGTCAAGCGCCGCGCCGCCGGCGAGCTCAGGGGATGGCCGGTTCCCGCCGAGAAGCCACACGTCGCTATCGACCCGGTTTGTGAGATGGAGGTCGAGGTGGCGACCGCGAGGTGGATCAGCGAGCATGACGGCGAGACCTACTACTTCTGTGCGCCGGGGTGCAAGGCCGCATTCGAGAAGGCGCCTGCGGAGTATGCCGGTGTGTGATACAACTCTGATATGAGAAGTCAGCTCGCCCTGCGCAACAAATGGCAGGAGGAGGGCAAGAAGGTGGCCGTGGCCACCGTCATCAAGGTGCACGGAAGCGCACCACGCCCGGAGGGGTCCAAGTTCCTGGTTTCGTCCGAAGGCGACATGGAAGGGTCGGTGAGTGGAGGGTGTGTCGAGAACGACGTGTTCCTCCACGCCCAGGAGGTCATCGAGACGGGCAAGCCGAAGAAGGTGACGTACGGCATCGCCGACGAGGACGCCTTCGAGGTGGGCATGTCGTGCGGCGGGACGATCGACGTCTTCATAGAGCCCTGGTAGCCCGGCACCGTGTCTGACCTCAACCAAGCGATTGGGAGCATCTTGGATGCCGAGGTCTTCGGCTCCGTCGTCACCATGGTCGAAGGTCCCAACGTGGGTGACAAAGCGGTGATCGACTCGGAGGGCGTGGTCATTGCAGGGTCGATCCCGGGGGCCGTGTCCGCCGACGTCGTCGCGGACGCCATCACACTGATGAGCCACGAGCAGCACCGGACTCTGGACTACGGGGAGCATTCGGCCTTCCTCGAGACGCTGGCTCCGCCTCCGGACCTGCTCGTCTTCGGGGCCGTCCACATCGGCCAGGCGCTCGCCTCGTTCGGCACTCAAATGGGTTATCGGGTGACTGTCGTGGACTCGAGAGCACCGTTCGTGACAGAGGAGAGATTCCCCACTGCCCACAGACTCTTGGTCGGTTGGCCTCGTGACTTGATGGATCAGCTCACCTTCGATCGCAGGACCTGGGTCGTCGTGCTCTCCCACGACCCCCGGCATGAGACACCTCCGCTAGAGGCGGCACTGAAGGCTGACACCCGCTACATCGGGGCCATGGGGAGCCGACGCACTCACAACCTGAGAGTCGAACGTCTCCATGAGTTGGGATTCGGTGAGGATGACATCGCCCGCATCCACTCCCCCGTTGGCCTGGACATAGGTGCCGAGACCCCCCAGGAGGTGGCGGTCTCGATACTCGCCGAGATGACACTGGTGCGTTACGGGGCCGGGACGGGCCTGTCGCTCAAAGGCGTCGAGGGCCGGGTCCACAAGCAACGGCAGGACGAGTAGTCCTTCATCGACCTACCGTTCGGCGTTTGGAGCCAACGCGGGTCGGTAAATTGAACGGGATGTTCCAGGGAGAGTATTGGGATTGGCTGCTGGCACTTGCGGTAGCCGCTGCGCTCGGCTCTCTCATCGGAGGTGAGCGAGAGAGTCGTGGTCATCCCGCGGGGATCCGGACCCAGGCTTTGGTCGCTCTCGCTGCTGCACTGCTGACCCGTGCCGGAAAGACCGGTTTCATCGGGCCCGCGGTCGACTTGAGTCGCGTCGCTTCCCAGGTGGTCACGGGCATCGGCTTCATCGGAGCCGGCGTCATCCTGAAACACCGGGGGACAGTCACCGGTTTGACGACCGCTGCCACCCTCTTCCTCAGCGCCGGCATCGGAATCGCGGTGGGCGCCGATCTCATGGTGCCCGCTCTCTTTGCCACCGGCATCGCCCTCGTCGTCATCTATGGGCTTCGGTTGATCAAACCGTGGCTGCGCAGTCAGGTGACCCGCACGGTCCAGGTCGAATACTTGCAGGGGCACGGGACCTTTGGCCCACTGGTGCGCACGATCCAGGACTCGGGAGCGACGATCCAGGATCTACGCGTCGAGGACCGTGCCATCGGCGACGGGGAACTGATTCGCCATGTCTCTATCCAGGTTCTCGCCAAGCAAGATGCGGACTTCGACCTGATCCTGCAGTCGTTCCTGGCCCGCCCTGAGGTGCGCGATATCACGATCGTCGAAGGATGAGCCCAGTACCGGGAATCAGCCCACCCGTACGAAGAGATCGATGATGTTGCCCTCCGGGTCGCGGAGGTAGACGAAGCGAGCAACAGCGCCCGACGGGGCGGTCCACTCGACCACTTCTCCGAGCTGACCTCCACCGGCGGCGATGACACGCCCGATGGCAGCCTCCAGATCGTCGACCTCGAATGCGATCTGACCCTGACCCGACGTGTAGTCCCAGCCGTCCGGTCGCGGCCCCTCGACTGAGTAGAGCTCCAATACGGGACCGTGCTCACCTCGCCCGGGGAGTCTGAGAATGGTCAACGTGATAGTCGCATCGGGTACACCAACGGCTCGCGAGACCGCTGCCTCCACCTCTTGGCTGGCAACCACGGTCTCACAGTCGAGAGCGTCGAGATAGAACCGGGCGAGGGCCTCGACGTCGTCGGCCAGGAATTTCGTTTGATCGAATCGCACGAACCGACCATACCGTTCAGGGGTAGACCGAGATACCCTCTCTGCAATGCTTCTGGAGCGAGAGGACCTGCTGGCATCACTTGCCGACTTTCTCAGAGAAGCAGGCAATGAAAACGGCTCGATGATGCTCGTGGCCGGCGAGGCCGGTGCCGGCAAGACGTCCCTCGTCGATGCATTCACCGATTCGCTGGGCGAAGGCATTCTGGTGATCCGGGGTGCATGCGATCCGCTCACCACTCCCCGACCTCTAAGCCCGCTGTACGACTTCGCTGCCGACCCCGATTCCGGGATGTCAGACCTCGCGACCGGCGACAAGGACGCAGTCGAGATGTTTCAGGAGGTGCTGGATCGTCTGAGGAACACCATTCGGCCCATCGTGATGGTCATCGAGGACATCCACTGGGCCGACGAAGCCACACTCGACTTCCTCAGGTTCATCGGACGTCGTGTCTCCGACTCGAAGGCCATGGTCATTTGCACGTATCGCGACGACGAGGTCGGCCCGGATCATCCCCTGCGGCCCGTTCTCGGACAACTGATCCCGCTGGGTTCCACACACAGGATCGTCGTCCCGCCTCTGACCATCGATGCCATCAGAAAGCTGTCCGAGAACCATGCCGTTCACCCCGATGAGTTGATGCGGCTGACCGACGGCAACGCATTCTTCGTGACGGAGGTTCTCGCCTCCGGAGAAGGACTGCCCGCAACGGTTCAAGAGGCGGTTCTCGCCAGGGTGGCCCAGCTCGGGCCGGTGTCGAGGAGGATTGTGGAGGGAGTCTCGGTCGCGCCCCGCTCACTGACGATGGATCACGCCTCGGCGCTGGTCGGTGGTCGGGTGGAGGACATAGACCACGTTCTCGCATCCGGAGTCCTGGTCAGTGAAGGAACGAATTTGAGGTTCCGACACGAGCTGGCCCGATCCGCGGTCGAGACGTCGATGCCACCGGCGCGGAGGCTCTCTCTGCACAGAAGGATGCTGGCGCTGCTCGAAGAGGACCACAGCCCCGACATCGCCCGGTTGGCCCATCACTCGATAGCGGCCATGGAGTCCGAGCTGATCGCGCAATATGCGCCGGATGCCGCCCGCGAGGCAAAGAAGCGCAACGCTCACAAAGAGGCGGTCTCGTTCTACGAGGCGGCAATTGAGTATGCGGCAGATGAGTTGGGACCCGACGAGACCGCCCGAGTACGTGTTGACCTCAGCTTCGAGCTGGGGATCGTCGATCGGCAGAACGACGCCCTGGTTCAGGTCCAACTCGCCGAGGCCCATTTCCGGGCGACCGACCAGACGACAGAGCTCGCGATGGCTCTCGACCGCAAAGCCGGGGCGCAGTGGCGGCTTCACGACATCCCCGGAGCCAGAAGATCTACCGATGAATCCATTGAACTCCTCAGACCCCTGGGCCCGAGCCGTGATCTCGCCTATGCCCTGTATCACTCGTCCCACTTCCACATGTTGGCGCGACACGGTGAGCCTGCGATGAGAGACATCGTGGAGTCGATGTCGGTGGCGGAGAGCACGGCCGCGGAAGACGTGCTGTGGATGGGCGAGATGATGATCGGGACAATCAAGATCGTCCTGGGACAGGCCGTCGAGGGTATGGAGATCCTCGAAAAGGCCTTGCTCAAGGCAGAGGACCAGAACAACTCGCATGGAGTGTCCGTTGCCTTGTCGATGCTGGGGTCCGGAGGGGGCGAGGCGCGACTCTACGACGCCGCCCTCGACGCGCTCGACCAGGGGATCGTGCAGGGTCTTGCCACTGACCAGGACTACACCGTCGCCTACGACCGTGCCTGGCACGCCCGCATCGCCTTCGAGCAAGGGCGATGGGACGATGCCGTGGCGTACGCGGAGTTGGTCCGCCGCACCTCTCCCAGCCAGACAGGAATCGCGATGACCACCGCTCTCGGAGCCCTGGCGCGCGTTCGCGTGCGGAGGGGCGACCCCGGGGGCAGTGAGCTCCTGGCCGAGGTCCTCAAAACTGAGAGTCTGCACGAGCTCCAACATGTGTGGTCGCCGATCTCAGGCCTCGCCGAGCACCACTGGCTCGGAGGTCGCCTCGAGGAGATGGAGCCTGTCCTCGCCGGCGGGTACCGCCGAGCTCTCGACACGGATAGCGAATGGGCCCGCGGCGAGTTGGGCTACTGGATGTGGAAGGCGGGCGCGATCGATAGCCCGCCGGACGGCGCCGCAGAGCCATTCGCCCTCCAGATGTCGGGCAAATGGGGCGAGGCCGCAGATCTGTGGCGAGAGATCGGAAGCCCTTACGAAGTGGGGCTATCTCTCAGCGAAGGCGACGTAGAGGCCATGAAGGAGGCTCTGGAGATCTTCGACACCCTGGGGGCGCGTCCGATGGCCGACCGCGTCCGCAGACGTCTCCGTGAGATGGGCGCGGAGTCCATACCGAGGGGACCGAGCCGGGCGACTCGTGAAAACCCGGCCGGTCTCACCAACAGGCAGGTCGAGGTCCTCGAGCTGATCTCGGGCGGGCTCTCCAACGCCGAGATCGCGGACCGACTGTTCATCTCCAAGAAGACCGTGGAGCACCACGTGTCCGCCATCTATTCGAAACTCGGGGTCGACAGTCGCACCAAGGCCGCGGCGGCCTTTCGCGACCATATATAGGGGCAGGACGAGCCTGAGTTAGGGATGCACCCCGATGTGAATGCGCCCACGTGCCCATACCTTCGAAATCGAGCCGGAAATCCCGGCAGGAGAAGGAGGAATCATGCCCCGATACGTGATCGAGAGAGACTTCCCGCAGGGTCTCGAGATCCCGACGACGCAAGACGGCCAGAAGGCGATGTTCGGTGTGGTCGACAACAATGCCAGCGAAGGCGTCACCTGGGTGCAGTCGTTCGTCACCGACGACCACTCCAAGACGTTCTGCATCTACGACGGCCCCTCCCCCGAGGCGATCCGAAGAGCGGCAGGGCTGAACAGCCTGCCCGTCAACGCCATCTCGGAGGTCACTGTCCTCGACCCCTACTTCTACGTTGGAGCCTCGTCATGAGAAGGCTGACAGCGATCCTGACCGTCATGACCGTCCTCCTGGCAGCCACCCCGGCGATGGCGGGCGGACAGTCGACGCTCAAGGAGGCCCGGCAGGGGACGTCGAGGTTCCACCAGGTGAGTCATGCCGATGCAGCCGGCTACGGAAGCACCCTTGACTTGCTCGGCTGCTTCGAGAACCCGGGAGTCGGTGGCATGGGACTCCACTACCTGAACGCCGGCTTGCTCGACGGCACAGTCGAGGCCGACAGCCCCGAGGCGCTCGTATACGAGATGGCGGAGAACGGCAAGCTGAAGCTGGTCGGGTTGGAGTACCTGGTGCCTTCCGAGCTCGTCGATCCGGCGAACCCGCCGGAGCTTTTCGGCCATCAGTTCCACGAGCACCCGGTGCTCCCGTTCTGGATCCTGCACGCCTGGATATGGAGGCCCAATCCATCCGGGATGTTCACGGACTGGAACCCCAACGTCGGCCTGTGCCCTGACGGAGTCCCGGTGTTCGGCAGCTGACACCCATGGTGAGGCAATTGAAAGGGAGCCACCTTCGCAGGTGGCTCCCTTCGCATGGAACCGACGGCCATCTCGATGTCGTTGACTGTGCATGCGGCCAAGACGTCCCAGCCCCCTGGGTGCGGCCCTGCGTTCGGTGCTGATACCCGGCTGGGGTCAATTCGCCACGCAGCAGACCACCGTTGGGAAGATCCTCGTCTTCTTCACCGGGCTGATCGTGATCGCCGCCCTGACGGTCTTCTTGTTCGTCGAGCCCGTCGAGATCGCCGCCTGGCTGGCCAATCCCGACGTGATCCTGGGAGTCATCCTCCTCAACATCGTCGTCTTGGCGATTCGTCTCTTCTCCACCGAGCATGCCTGGCGCTCCGGTGGCGGCCACCGATGGTTCGTCGCGGTATTCCTCGCGACTGTGGTCTCGGTTCCCCACGTCGCCATCGGATGGGTCGGTCTCGAGACCCGGGACTCCATGATCAGACTCTTCCCTGCAGGCGACGTCGCACTCGCATCCGAGCCGACCACCACCACGTCCTCCACGTCCTCGACCACGTCCTCGACCACGACCACATCAACCACCGTGCCCATCGAGTTGAGCCCCATCGTCACGGTCCCCGGCCAATACGCATCCGACGAGGTCGACGCAACGACCGCGGAAGGCTGGGAACCGTTCGGTCGGGAGCGTCTCAACATCCTCCTGCTCGGCGGTGACGCCGGGCCCGGTCGCCGCGGACTGCGCACCGACACGATGATCGTTGCCTCCATCGACCCGATATCCGGTGACGCGGCCCTCATCGGCGTCCCCCGCAACTACGGAGGAGTCACGCTCACGGACGGGACCGAGGTGCCGGTAAGCCAGGTTGGCCACGTGTATGCGTGGGGAGCCCGCCAAACCGACCGATACGACGGCCCCGACCCCGGAGCGGCGGCAGCGATGGATGCGATATCGAACATCACCGGCCTGGAACTGGACCATTTCGTACTCGTCGACCTGACCGGATTCGCCGACGTTGTCGACGCTTTCGGCGGAGTCGTGCTCGATGTCGGCATTCCCGTGGATGGCCCTCTGTACGACGTGGAGACCGGCGGTTATGACATGATTCACATTCCGGTCGGTTCACAACACCTCGACGGCGCGCATGCTTTGGCTTATGCTCGTGCTCGCTACGGCACGTCCGACTACGTGAGGATGGGCAGACAACGTTGCATCCTCGCTTCGATGGCTGCCCAGGCCGACCTCCTGAATCTGTTCAGCCGTCTGGGCGGTCTGCTCGATGCGGTCGAGGCCAACCTCGTCACCGACATACCCATGAAGACCATCCCCGACCTGATCCGTCTCACACCTCGGGTGAGCGCGGCCGGCATCCGCATCATCGGTTTCGATGCGAAGTGGGGAATCGGTAGAACTTCGACAGGTCACGTGATACCCGACATCGAGCGAATCCGGGAGGCGGTGCGAACGACCATCGAGAACCCGCAGTCGGCACCGGACTTCGGAGCGACGACGGCCGAGGCGGGATGCTGACGACCTATCGTCACAGCACGTGACCACCAGAGACGACGAGCTTCGCGCTGACATCCGGCGGCTAGGCAATCAGCTCGGTGAAGCTCTGGTGCGCCAACATGGCCAGGAGCTGCTCGACCTGGTGGAAGAGGTCCGCTCCCTGGGTAAGTCGGCGCGACGTGGTGGGAGCACCGACGCCGCAGCCGACCTCCACGCCTTGCTGGGAAAGCTGGACACACCCGACGTCATCCCCCTCGTTCGCGCCTTCACCACCTACTTCTACCTGGCCAACGTCGCCGAGCAGGTCCACCGCATCGAGGAGATGGCCAGTGACGACCGCTACTTACGCGCCACGGTCGACCGTATTCTCGAAGCGGGCTTGGACCAGGACCTGATCGATGACGTCGTCAGCCGTTTCGAGGTCCGGCCGGTATTCACGGCTCACCCGACAGAGGCCGCGCGGCGATCGATCCTGACCAAGCGCGGCGACATCGCAACTCTCATCACCCAGCGTCTCGACGCGGCCAACCCGGATCAGATCGACCTGATCGATCGACGCTCTGCCGAGCTGATCGACCAGATCTGGCAGACAGACGAGCTTCGCACGGAGAGACCCACGGTCGTCGACGAGGCACGATCGGCTCTGTACTACCTGGTGGCCCTGGCCGATGACGTCTTGCCCTCCCTGACCGAGATCCTGGACACCCAACTCGAGCGCCTCTCCTCCGCCACTCATCCGGCGGCACTCCGATTCGGGACCTGGGTGGGTGGCGACCGCGACGGCAACCCCGGGGTCACTGCGCAAACCACACTGGAAGCGCTTGCATTGCAGCACGATCGCGGGCTCACCCTGCTGATCGAAGAGGTGGAGGAGCTGAGCGAAGAGCTGTCCATGTCGAGCCAGCTCACCGATCCCAGCGACGAGCTCATAGAGTCTCTGCGCGAGGACCGCCAGCTGCTGCCCGGCATCTGGCAGCGGGAGCGATCACGAACCGCCGACGCTCCGTACCGGCTCAAGTGCTCATACATCCATGCCCGGCTCCGGAACACCCGGGCAAGGATCAAGTCCGGCTCGGCCCATGTCCCGGGACATGACTACTCCCATCCCGACCAGCTCGTCGCCGAGCTCGACCTGATGGCCAACTCCCTCAGGAAATCGAGAGGCCAGCTCATCGCGTCGGGTGTGGTGGCGAGGGTTCGCCGGGCTGCGCAGATGCTCGGGTTCCAGATGGCGATCCTCGACGTGCGCCAGCATTCGGCGCGCCACTCGGCAGCAA
>DASUUP010000340.1:0-14079 GCA_036373995.1 Acidimicrobiia bacterium | reverse complement strand
CGGAACCCGTCGAAGAAGTGGAGGAACGGGAGCCGCGACTCCAACGTGGCCAGGTGGGATACCAGAGCCATGTCCTGTGCTTCCTGGACGCTGGACGAGGCCAGGAGGGCAAACCCGGTCTGTCGGGCTGCCATGACATCGGAATGGTCTCCGAATATCGAAAGGGCGTGCGTCGCCACGCTCCTGGCCGCGACGTGGATGACGGCAGGGGTGAGCTCTCCTGCAATCTTGTACATGTTGGGCAGCATCAGAAGGAGGCCCTGAGATGCCGTGAAAGTGGTGCTCAGGGCTCCGGCGGTGAGCGCACCGTGGATCGCTCCGGCCGCTCCGCCCTCACTCTGCATCGCCACGACCTCGGGCACGACTCCCCAGAGATTCGGCTTTTTGTTGTGTGACCAGGCATCGGCCAATTCACCCATCGGCGAAGCAGGTGTTATCGGGTAGATGGCTATGACTTCACTGAGAAGATGGGCAATGCGGGCAGCAGCTTCATTTCCGTCAATGGTTGCCGTGGCGCGCGTGAGGGTGGAAGTCATACATTTGAAGGTAGGGCAGGCTCCATACGACCCGCAGGGGCGAAAGACCCAACGCGGACCTCCTTTTGGCCCAAGGAGCATCAATCCAGAGTTCTGTCCCTGCCCATACATACGGTTGTGGGATGACTGAACTGCCCGTTGACGTCGTCCGCAGCACACGCCGGAAGCGAACGCTTTCGGCCCGGTTGGTAGACGGTCGGCTCGAGGTCAGAGTGCCGGCCGGGATGGAGCCCGCGGAAGAGGCCAAGCTCGTCGATGACCTGCTCGCCCGTGCCCGCCGCAAGATCTCGTCGGCGACAGTCGACCTAGGAAGACGCGCCACCGAGCTCGCCATCAGATACCGGCTGCCTCAACCAGCCAGTGTCGAATGGTCGAGCCGTCAGATGAAGCGATGGGGCTCGTGCACGCCGGATGAGGGCCGGATCCGCATTTCGGAGCGGCTCGCCGACATGCCTCCTTGGGTGCTCGACTCGGTGCTCGTGCATGAGCTTGCCCATCTCCAAGTGAGCGGTCACGGTCCCGAGTTCCAAGAGCTCATCGACCGCTACGAGCTGACCGAGAGAGCAACGGGCTATCTGATCGCAGTCACCGAGGGTCGACTGGCGCGAGCCACCGGCTGATCACCTAATCCCAATCGGGAACCGAGTCTCCGCTTGGGCATGACCGGCTCTCGTTCCGCGACGCCAAACTCGGCCACTGGCCTGCCACACTGTGCGGCTGCATGAAAGGCGAGGAACGCGGATCCCGTTATCTGTTGATCACGTCGCTCGGCGCACTCGGAGTCGTTTTCGGCGACATCGGCACCAGCCCGCTCTATGCGTTCCGGGAGTCGTTCCTCGCCGCAGAGGGTCTGGTGGTCAACGAGCAGAGCGTCCTCGGGATCCTCTCCCTCATGTTCTGGTCGCTGGTCCTCGTGGTGACGGTCAAGTATTTGATCTTCGTGATGCGGGCAGACAACCATGGCGAAGGCGGAATCCTCGCTCTCACAGCGCTTGCCGCCGAGGGCGTGTCGAAAGCCAAGAAGCGGCGACGAAGAACCCTCCTCCTCGTCGGCTTGTTCGGGACCGCACTCCTCTATGGAGATGGCGTCATCACACCAGCCATATCGGTGCTGTCGGCCGTCGAGGGCCTGGGAGTGATCGCGCCCGATCTCGAGTCATATGTGGTGCCGGTGGCCGGCGCCATCATCGTGGCCTTGTTTCTGATCCAGAGACAAGGGACCTCGCGGGTGGGTGCCTTGTTCGGGCCGGTGATGATCATCTGGTTCGCCTCCATCGCCCTTCTCGGCCTCGTCGGGATAGTCCAACACCCCTCAGTGCTCGTGGCGCTCAGCCCGGCATACGCGATCACATTCGTCAGAGAGTCCCCGATGTTGGCTTTCCTTGCGCTCGGGGCGGTGTTTCTCGTGGTCACCGGGAGTGAGGCCCTCTATGCGGACATGGGCCATTTCGGCCGGCGCCCGATCCGTCTCGCCTGGGTCGTGCTGGTGATGCCTGCCCTCCTGCTCAACTACTTCGGGCAAGGCGCCTTGTTGGTCCTCGAACCGGGCGCCATCGACAACCCCTTCTACTCGCTCGCGCCGGGATGGGCGCGAATCCCGCTGGTGATCCTGGCCACCATGGCTGCGGTGATCGCCTCTCAGGCCCTGATCTCGGGGGCTTTCTCGCTCACACAGCAGGCGATTCAGCTCGGCTACTTGCCGCGGATGCATGTCGATCACACCTCGCCCCGTGAGATCGGCCAGGTGTATCTCGGTGCGATCAACTACGCGCTGATGATCACATGTCTGGCGGTCGTCTTCAGCTTCCAGACTTCCACCGGGTTGGCGGCGGCCTACGGAGTGGCGGTCACCACCACCATGGTGATCACCTCGGCCCTGCTCTATGTCGTGATGCGAAGCCGTTGGGGCTGGTCGCCAGTCCTGGCCGGAGCACTGACCGCGATCTTCCTGGTCATCGACCTGGCCTTCTTCTCGGCGAACATCATCAAGATCCCGCAAGGCGGCTGGTTCCCACTCGCGGTCGGGCTCTTGGTGCTGGCAGTGATGGTGACGTGGAAGACGGGGCGGGAGCGATTGACCTCCAGGATCCGAAGCGGCGAGCTCTCCACTGAGCGATTCATCGGATCGATTGGCACTCATCCGCAACTCCGTGTGCCCGGGACGGCGGTTTATCTCTTCTCCGATCTGGGCGCCACGCCGCCACCTCTGCTCGCCAACCTGCGCCACAATGAAGTGCTGCATGAGACGATCTTGATCGTGACCGTGCAATGGACCGGGCGGCCCCGCGTTCCCCGGGCGAGACGGGCAACGGTCCACGAGCTGGGTGAGGGCTTCTTTCAGGTTCTGCTCCTCTACGGGTTCATCGAGACCCCGGATGTTCCCCAGGCCCTGGCACACATCACGACGGCCGAATTCGGATTCGACCCCGACGATGCGGTCTACGTGGTCGGGAACGAGATGGTGATTCCGAAGTCGGGAATGAGCTTCTTGGCCGTCCGAGATCGGCTCTTCGCCCTGATGCACCGCAACGCGACAAGCCCGATCCGGTTCTTCGGGCTGCCGCCATCACGCGTTATCGAGGTTGGGACGCTGGTCGAGATGTGAGTCAGGCCGACATGTGCCGCGCCGACCGCCTCCGCTTCCGGCGCAACAGCAACCAGCCGGCCCCACCCAGGACCACGACCACGGCCGCGATGGCGTGGAGCATCGACGATGTGGACTGCCACCACTCTGCCGCGTAGTAGCCCATCGCGGTGAAGACACTCGCCCAAACGAGGGCGCCGAGCCCGTTGGCGAGGGCAAACCTGGTCCGCCCCATCTCCACCATTCCGGCCAGCGCCGGCACGATCGCCCGGGTTACCTGATTGAAACGGGCCAGGGCAACGAGAACACCGGCCCTCGAACCAACGAGCGACGGTCGCAGCTCCTCCATTTCGGTGCCCAACCGCCTGGCGATCAGATCCCACTGCAAGAGCCTCTGGCCGTACCGGCGGCCGATTGCGTAGCCGACCACGCCACCGACCAGGGCGCCCATCGTCGCCACGCCGGCCAGCAGCAACGGATCGATACCGGCGGACGCACTCAGGGCCGCAGCGGCAACCAGCCCGACCTCACCGGGCAAGACCAGGCTCAGGAAGGCCGCTGACTCGCCGAAGGTGAGTGCGGCCACGACCGCATAGATGAGCCACGGATCGAGCGACTCGAGAAAGGCTTCCACGACTGAATAATGCTTCGCGCCGCCACGGAATGGAATAGGGGATCTCCCGCTCCGAGCCCCCAAAGTCTCCAAAGCAATAGGGGTCAGCTGCCTCCCGGATAGGCCCGTCGGGCACGCTCGATGGCCGCGTACGCCTCCGCTGCACCCTGCCAGCCGTCGACCGCTGTCTTCTTCCCCTCCAGCTCCTTGTACACGGCGAAGAAGTGCTCCAGCTCTCGCAAAAGATGCTGAGGGATGTCCGAGAGTTCCTCGGCGTCCCGCCAGACCGGGTCGCCCACAGGAACTCCGAGGATCTTGAGATCTTCCCTGCCCTGGTCCTGCATGACGAACAAGCCGACCGGCCTCATCGTTATCCAGCAACCCGGGAACGTCGGCTCGCTCACCAAGGCCAGAGCATCCAGCGGATCGTCATCGTCGGCGAGGGTGTCGGGTATGAAGCCGTAGTCGGCCGGATACCGGGTGGCGGTGAAGAGCATCCGATCGAGGTAGAGGCGCCCGGTCTCGTGGTCCATCTCGTACTTGTTTCGACTCCCCTTCGGGATCTCGACGACCATCTCGACAAACATGGGCGGAAATTACCCGAATCGACGCCGCGTCCACACCTGTCGGCTCTCGAAGTCGACTCAAACCACCACTCTCTCTCCTGATAGCGTCATGAGCACGCAATGACCGACTTCTACTACGAGCCTCTCAGCTATCTCGATGCCTCGTTTCTCGCACTCGAGACGGCCAACTCCCACATGCACGTCACGGCGGTGGCGCTGTTCGACGCAGCGCCGCTGAAAGCGGACGACGGGGGCATCGACATCGACCGAATCCGGGCCCACATACGCTCGAAACTCCAGTACATCCCCCGTTACCGCCAGAAACTGGAATGGGTCCCCTACGACCGGAGACCGGTCTGGGTGGACGACCAGCAGTTCGACTTCCAATACCACGTGCGTCACACTTCTTTGCCCCGGCCCGGGTCGGACGATCAGCTCCGAGAGCTCGCCGGGCGCATCGTCTCCACCAAGCTGGATCGCGCCAAACCGCTTTGGGAGCTATGGGTGGTCGAAGGGGTCTCCAACGATCGCTGGGCGATCATCGCCAAAATCCACCACTGCATGATCGACGGGATGAGCGGGGTCGACCTGACCACGATCCTGTTGAACGTCGTTCCCGACGACGAGGTCGAAGAGGAGCCGGACTGGGCACCACGCCCGGCTCCTACGCCGACGCAGTTGGCCGTCGCCGAGGCAGCCCGATTCACAAGACGGATGATCGACGGCCTGACCAACGTCGGAGAGATGGTCAAGGACGGCAAGAGCATCACCGACCGGGCGGCCGACAAGTCGGCGGCAGCATTGAGCTCGCTCAAGTCTGGTTGGCTCTCGAGGTCCGCCAAGACACCCCTCAACCCGGAGATTGGTCCCAGCCGGCGTTTCACCTGGACCGAGATGGAACTGGACGACATCAAAGGAGTGAAGGACGCCCTCGGTGGCTCGGTGAACGACGTCGTGTTGGCCACCACGGCGGGGGCAGTCCGTCACTTCCTCATCGAAGAGCGTGATTACGACCCTTCCCACGCAGAGTTCCGCGCAATGAACCCGGTGTCGACACGTAGTCCGACCCAACAGGGGCAGATGGGTAACCAGGTAGCCATGTGGCTGGTCGACTTCCCCATTGGTGAGCCCGATCCTGGCGCCCGCTACGAAGCGATCAAACGGTCGACGTCGAACCTCAAGAAGACCAACCAGGCTCTTGGCGCGGCGACGTTGGTCGAGCTGAGCTCAGGCACCCCGGTCACCCTCCTCTCCCTGGCGAGCCGACTGGCCGGACCTCGGATCCGGCCTTTCAACATGACGGTCACCAATATCCCCGGCCCTCAATTCCCGATGTACCTGTTGGAGTCGCAGATGCTGGCCAACTATCCGATGGTCCCCCTGTGGGCACAACACGGCATCGGCGTTGCCCTGTTCTCCTACAACGGCCGTCTGCTCTGGGGCGTCCAGGCCGACTACGACACCCTTCCCGACTCCGATCGGTTCGTGGCTGCCCTACACACTTCCCTCCAGGAGCTGTGTGATCTAGCGCAAGCCGCATGACTCGATCCAGGTTCACGTCGCACACCTGGACGCTCGTCGCCGCGCTCGTCGGCGCCTTGCTCATCTCGTTCTCAGCTATTTACTACGCCCTCTCCAACGTCTCTCCCACCACCGCGGCATTCTTTCGAGCCGTCTACGCGCTGCCTGTATTGGCCGTGCTGTGGTGGATGCGTCGCAGCCAGGATCGTCGCCCGTCCCGGCGCCGGTGGTTGGCCCTCGCCGCCGGGCTCTCGTTGGGTGCCGACGCGGTCGCATGGCACACATCCATCGACTTCATAGGTGCGGGGCTGGCGACCCTCCTGGCCAACACCTCGGTGATCTTCGTTGCGGTGGGCGCATGGATACTCCTCGGCGAGCGACCGCGACGAGCGACGCTCATCGCCATTCCGGTGATTCTCACCGGTGTCGCCATGGTGTCGGGGATCGGTCAGGGCGACGCATTCGGAGCCGATCCGCTGCGGGGCACGATCTTCGCCCTGCTCGCCGCGGTTCTCTATGCGGGGTTCATCCTGGGGTTCCGCCATGCCAACGACGAGCAGGCACCGGCCGCCGGGCCCTTGATGGAGGCGACGGTGGGCACTGCGATCGCTGCCTGCGCGATCGGGTTGGTCGGACAGAACATCGACTTCACCGTCAGCTTCCCGTCTCACGGGTGGCTGCTGGTGCTCGCATTGGGCTCTCAAGTCTTCGGATGGCTGCTCATCGGATATGCGCTACCCCGACTGCCGGCGGTGGAGACAGCAACAATCATCCTCATCCAGCCGGCGCTGACCATGGTCTGGGGAGCCCTGATCTTCGACGAAAGACCGTCGCCGCTGCAGATCGTCGGTGCGCTCGTCGTACTCGCGGGAGTCACCTTCGTAGCGGTGGTGCGCGCCCGGAGAGGGACCAAGCCGGAGCCGGTAGCTGTCTAGCCGGCGAGCATGATCACGAGCAGACGACCGGTCGGGCCGTCGACCACTGCGACGCCGGCCCGATCGAAGTTCGGATTCTCCAACATAGCCACACCGCCTTCAGTCTCCCGAATCTCGTCGAAGCCGGCGAACGCAGTGCCGGCGAGGGCCGTGCGATTGTCACAACGTGGCACCTGATAGCCGCGAGTGGCGAGTCTGAGTGCGCAGTCCTCCATCCTTTGGAGCAGTCCCGTCTGATACATCTCGGCTGCGTGCTCTTCGGCCAGCTCGGTCATCGGACCCACCGCCGCCACCGCGTCGAGGCCCGCACCGACCCTGTGCTCGTTGATCTCCTCCAGTACCGCGGCGCCCTCGTCACGGACCTGTCTCACCTCGTCCTGCTCAGCTGCAGGAAATGCGAGCGCTTCGTCGCCCTCGGGAACGGCACGGGAGGACCCGAAGATGTCCTGTATGGAAGCCATGGCGGCCATCACGTTGTCCCCGGCCAGAGACTCGAAGAACCGCCGGGGCAGAGCGTCTTCACCGGCAATCAGCTCGACGATGTTGGACTCTTCGAGCTCATCGTGCCAGCTGTCGGGTAGGGGAACGATCGCTGCCAGGCTGACCAGGATCAAGACGATCACCACACCCCAGCCGATGGCCACCGTGGCTCCGCCGACCCGATTGACCATCGACAGACCGGGCAGGTTCATCACCCTCGACAGGTAATGGGCCGCCACGCTGAGGAGAGCTCCGAAGAGGACGAAGAGGACGATCCCGCCTCCGATCCTCCCGAGCTCGGGACTGACGTCGAAGGTCCTGGTGAGAAAGTCACCGAAGGGCTGGGATAGCCGAAACGCTATCCAGATCCCCAGGACCAGTCCGACCAGGTCGAGGGTCTCCCGGACGAATCCCCGGGTCCACCCCCGCACCAGCATGGCGGCCAGCGCCAGTCCGAGTATGAAGTCGATCATGTCCTACCTCCGGGCAGCAAACAGGGGCGACGCATGGCGTCGCCCCTGACTCCCTGGAGGAAAAGTAGCGAAGATGAGCGGATCTGAGCCGGATATGGCTCGAGGAACCCGGGTTCGAGGTTCAGGGGCTGACGGCGTCGGCGACCCTGATTCTCATGCGCTTGTTGGCCTTGCCCTTCGACTCGGTCTTGACGACCTCGATGCGACCCACCTCGAGAGTCGAGTTCACATGGGTGCCACCGTCGGCCTGCCGATCCAGGCCCTTGATGTCGACCACCCTGATCTCCTGGATGAACTCGGGAATCAGGTTGACCTTGGTGCGAATAAGGTCGGGGTCCTGAAGGGCGATCTCACGGGCCATGGTGATTATCTCTGTCGGATAGCCCTTCACCAGCTCTGCGTTGAGGATCCGCTCGATCTCCTGGCCGAACTCCTGCGAAATCCCGTCGAGCTCGAAGTCCATCCGCGCCTCACCAGGGGTCATGTTGCCGCCGGTCACCTTGGCGCCGTAGTCGCGGAAGATGACACCGGACAGAGCGTGCAAAGCAGTATGGGTGCGCATCGTGAGATAGCGCCGCTCCCAGTCGATGACCCCCTCGACCGCTGTGCCCGGGTGGGGAAGCACCGACCTCTCCGCGGCCACGTGGAACGGCTTGCCGTCCTTGCGGACGGTGTCGACAACCTCGACGGAGCCTTCGTCCCAGATGATGGTCCCGACGTCGCCCGGTTGACCGCCACCCCGCGCGTAGAAAACGGTTCGATCGAGGAACAAGCCACCTTCGGCCACATCGAGGACGTGACCTTCGGCCGTGGACAGATACGAGTCCTTCGGCGCCAGCTCCTCGGTTGGTCCTGGTCCAGCCATGAGCGGACTCTAGGAGTTGCTCAGTGGTGCCGTTCCCACGGCCCGGATCCGGTAGTTACGCAAGAGCTGATACCTGTCGGTGGTTTCGATGTCGTGGACGACCACACCCAAGCCAGCCGGCACCACCACGAATCGGGAGTCCGAGGACCACGTCGCGTAGGACACCGAGGACCCGCCGAACGGTTCGGCCACACCCGATCTCAGATAGAGCACCGAAAGCCCACGTGCGCCTCCGACCGCGACCCGCGTGCCATCGGGAGAGAACCTGGCCACGCTGATGTCACCAACGTTGAGGTTGGTATCCACCCGCTGTACCCCGCCCCCGGCGGACACCAGCTTCGGTCCTTCGTCGACCATGAAGACCCAACCGCTGCGGTGTGATGCGTATCCGACTCCGGATTCAACAGCCTTGAACGCACCGCTTGGTGTGAGCAGGGTCATCTCATCCGGCGATGTCTGCACTGCCCAACCCCAGGCCCCAAAGCCGACGAGCGTGCCACTGAGCTCGGTCGCCTCTGTGATCAGTTGGGGCTGGAAGCCGGCGCGCACCACGAACAGTCGCCATACCCCTTCATCTTTGGTCGTGTATGAGAGCAGGCCAGACATCTCGTCATGCCATACGTAGCTGGTGACGTCGCCGGCGACGACGTTGATCCGGTTGAACCGCCCGATCGACAACACCATGCCTTCTCTATCGGGCACGACCTCGGAGAGTGCGATGAACCGGGCGACGCTGTCGAGGAGGACGTTGGATCCACCTGGCATGGATCGGGTGCGTAACTCCCCCCGAAGGGGCCAGAGGAGATGGTCCAGGGTGCTCCCGGTGGTCCCGGACACCGCCACGAGCGTGTCCGGGAAGTGATCGACGGACGCAGCGATCCCGAAGTCCTCCACACGAGCAACGGTCGTGGGTGGGGCCACGCCATCGCCGGGGGCTTCGGTCACGAGCGGACTCGACGTCTCCGGTGCCGGATTCACGACGAGGACCCCCAGACCCAGACCCATCACGAAGCCGGCCACCGCCAGGATCCAGCCGGGATTGGAGCGCCGCCGCGATGGCTCCGTCGCGACGCCATCCTCGATCACTCCGAGATTCTCTGCCATCGACAAGAACGGTACGTGAGAATCGAGATTGCGTGGCTCCGGAGTGCGACAAATCCCGTCGGGGTCTAGAGTCCCCGCCACGACAGGGCTGAGATCTTGTCCACTTCAATTGGAGGAAGGAAATCTATGAAAACGCAGAAAGCCTTTCTGGCTCTCTTCGCGGCCTTCGCCCTCATCCTCGCGGCATGTGGCGATGGCGGAGGCGACGGCGACGCCGACGTAGAAGTAGGAGAACTAGGCGCCATCGAGGTGGCGGAGGGCGATCCAGTCAAGATCGCCTCGCTTCAGGCCATCAGCGGCGACGCTGCAAGCCTGGGCACCGACCAGGTAAGGGCTATCGAGCTGGCCATCGCCGACAAAGGCGAAGTGGCTGGCCACCCGATCGAGCTGGCGTTCAACGAAGACGACCTGTGCAACTCGGAAGGCGGCCAGACGGGCGCCACCCGAATCATGGCCGACCCCGACGTCGTTGCAGTGATCGGCACGAGCTGCTCCGGTGCAGGTGTGCCGGCGTCCAACGTGATTAGCGAGGCGGGCCGGGTGCTTTTCTCGGGCTCCAACACCTCGCCGTATCTCACGTCTGACCTGGCCGGAAACGAGGGTCCCGACCATCACGATGGCTATTTCCGTACCGCCCACAACGACGGCATCCAGGGTGCAGCGGCCGCGAAGTTCGTCTTCGAAGAGCTGGGGCTGACCCAGATTGCCACCATCAACGACGGCGATCCCTACACCGAGGGTCTAACCAGTGCGATGGCGGCTGCCTTCGAGAATCTGGGCGGAGAGGTCGTGGTGAACACGGCCGTGACGGTCGACCAGACCGATATGCGTCCCGTCCTCACCGAGATCGCCGCGGCAGGCGCCGAGTTGATCTACTTCCCGATCTTCCAGCCCGCCGGTGATTTCATCGCCGAGCAAGCGCAGGAAGTGGGCGGTCTGGAAGACACGGTGCTGATGGGCGCAGACGGCCTGCTGTCGGACACATACGTGGTACTGCCCCAGACCGAGGGGATGTACTTCTCGGGTCCGAACACGCCGACCACTGGCGAATACGACGCCTTCGTGGCCGCGTACGAGGAGGCGTATGGTGAGCCGCCGATCCAGTCGTTCCACGCCCATGCGTACGACGCGACGATGATGCTGTTCAGCGCCATCGAGAACATCGCCCAGGAATCGGACGGCACCCTGGTGATCGACCTTCAAGCTCTGCGTGACGAGTTGCACGAAATCACCTATGAGGGGCTAACCGGGAGCCTGGACTGCGACGAGTTTGGCGACTGCGCCAGCGTCGAAGGGATCGACATCGTCCAGAACACCGAAGACACCGCGGACATAGGGGCCGTGCGTGCCAACGTCATCATCACCTACACCCCGGAGGAACTCGGGATAGGCGGATAGACGAGCGGACGCCCGGCACCAAGCCGAACTTGGTGCCGGGCGTCGCAACACCAATGAGGTATAAGCGATGACCGAAGCCACCGCCCCTGCTCGTTCACCTCGACGTGCCTCCCGGATCACACCGGTGGCGATCTTCCTCTGGTTCCTCAGGGTCGTCGCCCTCGTCGTGATCCTCTATGGATCGTTCCAAAGCATCTCATCGGGGCGTCTCTCGGCAGCGCAGTGGCGCGACCTGATCGTCTTCGGTGTCTCGACCGGGTCGGTCTATGCCCTGATCGCGCTGGGATATACGATGGTCTACGGCGTTCTGCGCTTCATCAACTTCGCCCATGGTGAGGTCTTCATGACCGGGGCGATGTCGGCATTCCTCGTCGCGAATGGTCTCGCCTCCACCAACCTCTGGGCCACCAACCCCGTCGTCTCCCTGCTCATCGTGCTGTTGGCCAGCATGGTCACGTCAACCGCCGTGGCGGTGACCGTGGAGCGGGTTGCTTACAGGCCCCTTCGAGGGACACCAAGGCTGATTCCCCTGATCACGTCGATCGGAGCGTCGTTCACCCTCCAGTACATCGTCCGAGGTCTGGTGGGACCCAGCACCAGGGCGTTCCCCCGAGTGGAACAGCTCAGAGGTACATGGGACATCTTCGGGCTCGTGGTCCTGAAGTCACAGGTCGTCGTGATCGTCGCCGCCCTTCTGATGATGGCTGGTCTCTATTTCTTCGTCGAGCGGACCCGTACCGGACGGTCGATGCGGGCTGTGTCCGAGGACCCGGAGACCGCGGCCCTCATGGGCATCAACGTCGACAAGACCATCGTCACGGTTTTCGCCGTCGGCGGTGCGATGGCGGGAGTGGCCGGTGCCCTGTGGGGCCTGGTCTTCCCCAGCCTCAACTTCTTCTCGGGATTCCTACCGGGGATCAAGGCATTCACGGCGGCCGTCCTCGGTGGCATCGGCAACATCGTCGGAGCGATGCTCGGTGGTGTCAGCCTCGGTGTATTCGAGTCGGTGGGGCCGAGTCTCGTCCTTGCCGGATACGAAATACCCGCGTTCAGTCAGCTCAAAGACGTGGTCGCCTACCTCGCGCTCGTCCTGGTCTTGATCTTCCGCCCGTCCGGAATCCTCGGCGAGCGTTTAGCCACCGAGAGAACCTGAGCCATGGCAGACGTCGAAGCACCCCCCGACGTGGCGGAAGCCACAAAGTTGCTCCCACCACCGGCGCTCGACATGAAGCGGGCTGTCCGGCTCGGACTGGCCAACGCAGCCGTGATGGCCCTGGTGGCGGCTACGGGGATAGTGGGCACTTTCCAAGGCCGTCTAATCATTGACCCCTTCCTCCCTCTCGGGCTTCTGTTCCTATACATGGTGGCTTGGGCCTTTGGTTGGCTCGCGGCCAAACCGCCCACCACCCTCGAAGGTTTCGCCCCGGCGACACCCGGAACGCGCAATCTGGCCGCTGCAGCCCTCGCCGGCGTCATTGGCGGTGCCGGCACCGCATTGCTGCTGGTGCTCATGACCACCTTCAATTTGCGTGGCATCTTCATCGAGCTCTCTCCGGCACTCGCCGATGTGCTCTCGTTTGGCCTCCCGATCGCGGCCGCGGTTCCTCTCGTCATAGCGATGGCGACGGCCGCGGGCCTGGCGGGAGCCGCAGTCCACTTCCTCGCCGTGAGATGGCGACGCGCCATCATGCCCGGTCTGATGTGGGTGCTGGTCTTCGCTCTGTTCACTGATATCGTCGGTCAGTTCTTCGCAGGGATTGGTCTCGATTCCATCACCACTCTTATCTTCACTAGTCGTGGGGGGCCGCTCACTGTCGTGGGGGCAGTGAGCGTCTTCGTAGCCTTCTCCGCTCTGTACTGGTTTCGGGGAGGGCGGGAGACCACGCTGCGGCAGCGCTTCGATGGCCTGCCCGCAGAGAAGAGGACTCTCTGGACCATCGGGATGGCCGGGGCCACCCTGGTGATTCTTTGGTTCATGCCCCGGGTCATGGGCCCATTCGTCAGCCAGGTGCTCGACAACGCAGGGATCTTCCTGCTGATGGCCCTGGGCCTCAACATCGTCCTCGGCTATGCCGGGCTCCTCGACCTGGGATACGTGGCCTTCTTCGCCGTCGGCGCCTACACAGCGGCCATCTTCACCTCCCCGCTATCCCCGGCATTCAACCCTGAACTCACGTTGATTGCCGCCCTTCCTTTCGTGATGGTCGCCGCCGCGATAGCAGGGATCATCGTCGCCACACCGGTGCTCCGGATGAGAGGCGACTATCTCGCCATCGTCACCCTCGGATTCGGCGAGATCGCCCGAATCCTGCTCAACTCCCAGTGGCTGTCTCCCTTCTTCGGAGGTGCCCAAGGGATCACCAACATCCCAAACCTCCAGGTCGGCCCGTTGACCTTCAGGACGCCCCAGGACTACTTCCTCCCGATCTTCATCTTCGTCGTGCTCGCCGCCTACATCACCCTGGCGGTGGAGAAGTCCCGCTGGGGCCGGGCCTGGATGGCGATGCGCGAGGACGAGTCCGTAGCCGAGGCGATGGGGATCAACATCGTCACCGCCAAGCTGTCCGCCTTCGTCGTCGGCGCCATCCTGGCCAGTTTCGGAGGAGCGTTGTCCGGCGCTCAGATCGGCTCGGTCTTCCCACACAACTTCGACATCGTCGTATCCATAACGGTGCTGGTCATCATCATCGTCGGCGGCATGGGGAGTGTGCCCGGCGTGACGGTGGGGGCCCTCGCTCTCATCGCACTGCCCAACTTGCTCCGCGAGTTCTCCGAGTATCAGTTCCTCTTCTACGGCGTCCTGCTCATCGCCATGATGCTGCTGCGACCGGAAGGCTTCATCCCCAGCAGGAGGCGGGCTCAGGAGCTGCACACCGACGAGCTGGCTCAGGACGCGTGGCTCGAGATGTTTGGCGAAGGCGCGAGCGTTGAAACAGCGCCCGAGGGGAGCACCTGATGCCCATGTTCGAGATCAGAGGGCTGACAAAGTCGTTCGGGGGTCTGC
>DASUUP010000339.1:0-2467 GCA_036373995.1 Acidimicrobiia bacterium | reverse complement strand
CGCCTCTGTTGCCGCCGGGGCAGATGAGCTGTTTCACGGTGGGCTCCCGCTCTCCTACGTGTTCGTCGGAGCGTTGTGGGGTGGGCTGCCGGGATCTCTGATCGCCGCAGTCCTTCTTGCGATCGAGCAGTTCGCGGTTCATGTGATTGCTGAACTAGGTGCCGTGCGCGCCGCGGGAAGCATCATCTTCTTCATCGTCGCGGCCATCGTGGGATGGACATTCGATCGTCTCCGTGGCTACGACCTCGCCCGACAACGTGCCGAGGGTGCCCTTGCCGCGGAGCGGGAGGCGGTCGCGGCCCACGAGGCCCGCGTCACGCTGGTGAACAAGCTCCACGACTCGGTCCTTCAGACCTTCCACGCCATACGCATGGGCGCCGACGACCCGGCACAGTCCCGCTATCTCGCCCGTCGTCAGGAGCGAGAGCTGCGACGCAACATCGAGGAGTGGCGCTCTCAGTACAGACATTCGTTCCGGGCCGCCATCCTCGCGGCGCGCGACGATGTGGAGGACATTCATCGTGTTGAGATCGAAGCCGTGATCAGGGACGATGCGGAGCTGACTCCTGATTTGGAGGCGGGCATCGAGGCGGCACGGGAGGCGCTTACCAACGCGGTGAAACACTCGGGCGCCCACCGCATCTCGATCTTCTCCGAGATTGCCGACGGGACGGCATCCATCCATGTCAGAGACGACGGCCATGGAATCAACGGCGCCGACTTCGGCCGTCTCTCCATCCGGCTCAACCAAAGGGTGGAAGCAGTGGGAGGTCTGGTCACCGTCGACAGTGGTGGTGAGGACGGGACCGAGGTGAAGATCACAGTGGGCTCCCGATGACGCATCGCATCTTCCTGGTCGACGACCACGACGTGGTGCGGGCCGGCATGAAGTCGATTCTCGACGAGTCCTTCCACATCGTCGGCGAGGCCGCGGACGTCGACGGGGCCGTGGAGGGGATCCTGGCCACGAACCCGGAGATGGTGGTGCTCGACGTGAAACTCCCCGGCGGAAACGGGGCCGACGTGATCGAGAGGGTCCGTCGACACAGTCCCGAGGTGAAGTTCATGGCCCTCACCGTCTCCACGTCCCGCGACGACGTAGTAAGGCTGATGCGGGCCGGCGTCGACGGGTACATCACAAAGACGACGGCGAGCAACGAATTGCCCCACCTCATCGATCAGACCCTGGAAGGGCAGCGGCCCGTGTCGGCAGACGTGGCCGCCTTCATGCTCGACATCGATGAGGACATCGACGTCGGGGCGTCGATCGAGCGGCTGACGCCACGGGAGCGAGAAGTGGTCAACTTGATCGCACGTGGTTACTCATATCGGGAAACCGCCGCCCGCCTCAGCATCTCGGTGAAGACGCTCGAGAGCCACATGGGCCACATCTTCGAGAAGCTATCCGTTGCCAGCCGTCACGAGCTGGCCGCCCTCGCCTATGAGGAGGGCTACGTCGACCCACCCGGCGTCTGAGAAGGGCCGGAGCCGCCAAACTGGCCGCGTGGTCTTCGTAATAGTCGCTGCCGCCGGGGTGCTCGTCGTCGCCGTGTACCACGTCGTCGCGGGCTGGTTCTTCTCCAACCGCCTGAGGAGAGAGACCCTCATCGTCGGGCCGAGGCCCAAGGAGCTCGGAGTATGGGTCCGCAACGTCTCCGGAGGCCGCATCGAGCTCGAGGCGAGGGAGCCACGTCAGGACATCGGCCATCCGGGAACGCTGGGCATTCGATGGGTGGGGGGTTACGGTCGGGTCGGCGACGTCATCGCCGCCTCCAACGGCAGGATCGTCCGCCGTTTCGATCCTGGTCAGGACGGTGAGCCGCCCATCTGTCCGGGCTCGCTGGACGACTGCGCACCGATAGAGCTCGATGGGTTCGCCTATCCGTTGGACCCTGCCGACGTCGGGCTGGAGTTCACTGAAGTCGAGTTCGCATCGCCTTTGGGGGCGCTGGGCGCATGGCTCGTGCCGGGCGCCAGGTCGGGCTCGTGGGCAATCCATTGTCACGGTTGGACCGCCGAACGCCGCGAGTTCATCCGCATGCTCCCCACCTTCCATCGGCAGGGCAGGACCTCGCTGGTCGTCGACTATCGGAACGATCCGGGCGCCCCGACGGACCCGAGCGGGCACTATCGGTTCGGCCTCACCGAGTGGGAGGACATCGAAGGATCGGTCTGTTACGCGTTGGCCAATGGCGCCACGGATGTCGTCCTCACCGGGTGCAGCACCGGCGCGGCCCTGGTCATGTCCTTCCTGGAGCGCTCAGACCTCGCCGAATCGGTGAACGGCGTCGTCCTCGACTCGCCCAACATCGTCCTCGCCGACACCTTCCGTCACTCGATGCGCGAGCTGGGGACGTCGCAACTTATCAAGGAGATGGGGATGTGGATCGCCGACCTACGTTGGGGGGTCGACTGGGAGACCACCAACTACGTGCAGCGAGCAGACCAGATCCTCGGAGTGCCGGCT
>DASUUP010000338.1:0-3507 GCA_036373995.1 Acidimicrobiia bacterium | reverse complement strand
GCGGGGGCAGACCACCATGTTGCCTTTCTGGTTCGGGACAGTCGTCGGTCTGGCTCCGTGGGTGGCCATCGTCACCAATGTCGTCGGTGCCCAAACCGTGCCAGGGTTCGTCTACGGAATCGTCGTCGCCCAGTTCGCCTTCTTCATGAGCTTCGGAGTTAACCAGTGGCTGCAGTACCGGGAAGTCGGTCCCTGGTCGAGCTATGCCTTCGGCGAGAAGTCGTACCTGGTTCTCAGCCTCGTGGCCAAGAGTGTTCTCGCCTGGCAGATCTTCGGAGGCTCGTTGGCCGGCTGAGTCCGATCAGCCGGAGGTGCCCTCGAACCATCCGAGCACACGGAGAGCTCTCAAGGTGTTCCACCGACTCGGCTTGCCGGCGCCTTCCTCCATCACGAAATGCACCTTGCCCTGATGGGTGCCCTGCAACGGCCAGGTTCCATCGTTGCGCCGCTTGTCCCTGATGACTTCAACAGCCTCCTCCATTCGGACGTCGGGGTCGATCCCGGAGATCCTGAAGTAGTCGAGGGAGCGAAGCACGTCGTAGAACCAGCGCGGAGGAAACGAGAGCAGCAGCCAGCGTCTGTTGATCAGCTCTCCGGTGCTCAATGAGTACATGAGTCGACGCTCGAGCAGATACTCGTGGGCGCGGTCACGGGCAACGGCCAGGGTCCGATCACTGCCGACGGCCCGCTCGTACTCCGTCAACGCTTCGAGCACCGAGAGCGTGGTGTGAAAAGAAGAACGGTCGGAGGACACCTCGCAATTCCAACCGCCGTCGCCTTGCTGTCTGCCCAGGATGTGCTCGATCTGGGGAGGGTCGCCAGGGTCGTCGAAGAAGTAGGAGCGAAGGGCGAGGACCATCCCCGTGATGCACATCTCATTGGCGTAGTCGAAGAAGGGCCCTCGCATGTCGACTCGATCGCGGACCCGATCCACGGCCTGACGGACGCTGGTGTCGGTCGGGTCGGGCTCGAAATGGCGCAGCAGGAGCAAGCTGTATGTGGTCGAGATCCACTTCGGTGAGTAGACGCCTCCGCCCCACATCCCATCTTCCGCCTGCAGGTCGAGGAGACGGGCCCCCCAGCCCTGCTGGGCCACCTTGGAACGCTCCGCCGGCGCGGTCTCGTCACCTGTGAGGTCGCGCATCACCTGCCACCTGATGGCGGGGTCGGTGTCCAGAAGCCAATCGGAGAGTTGTTCCATGGCCCTTGATTCTCGCATCGGAACCGCACAGGTATGTCGTGATCCGGATGGGCTCAGGCCACTTCTGCCCTATCCCACCATCTGACGGTCAGCCACATCACGGCCAGGGCCACCACGGGAACCAACACCACCTGTGCCACTGAGAGCGACGGCGCCGCTTCGCTGCCCGTGATGGCCACCAGGCCGGGAACGGCGAACGGGAACCAGCCCCCGGCTCCAAAGAGGACCGAGATCTGGGCGATGGCGACGACGACGATGATGGCGCCGATAGCCGGCAGGTAGCCACGTCCGACGCTGGCCACGTAGCCGGCTGCCGTTGCCAGCACCCCCGTGGCGGCGACGACGAACATCAGACGAAGGGCCGGAGCGGCCAACTCCGTCCCTCCCGCCTCGCCTACTGCGCCTGCGATCCCTACCACCGTGCTGACGAGGCCCACAGCGATCGCCAGCCCGAATACCCAGCATGCGAGGATCACGAACTTCGCCGAAGCGATCGAAGAGCGTGAGACGGCCAGGGCGAACAAGGATGGGAATGTTCGATCTGCATGCTCCCGCCCGAACGTCCATGCCGCGACGACACCGGCACCGACGAACACCGCGGCTGCAGCGATCTGGGCGACGCCGCCGAGATAGGCATTCCAACCCTCCCCGATCAACAGCCCTTGCACTTTGGCCGCCATTGGTCCGACCGCTTCTGTCGACGCGACTGAGAATATCCCGAGGCCCATGGCAGGCAGCAGGACGGCCATGAGGACGGTGGCAACCATCACCACGGGTGAGCGTCGGAACTTCAGCCACTCGACACGCAACGCCGGGGTCATCTTCGCTCCAGGGGGACGTCTTGGTCGGCCTCTCGGACGAGGTCGAAGAATCGCTGCTCCAGATCGGAGTCTGACGGGTCGAGCGCACCGACGACTCGTCCGCGATGCATCACCGTGATTGCGTCGGCCACTCGGGCCAACTGATCCAGATGGTGGCTCGAGACCAGTATCGCCGCGCCCAACGACGCCTGCTCCCGTAGCAAATCACGTACGAGCACGACCCCAGCAGGGTCCAAGGCATTGGCCGGCTCGTCGAGGAGGAGCACACGAGGCTCGTGGACCAGTGCGGTCGCCAGACCGAGGCGCTGACGATTGCCCAATGAGAGGGTCTTGGCCTTTCGATCCGCCCAGTGATCGAGCTCGAGAATGGCGAGCGTTTTGGCCACCGAGTCGTCCAAGCCGGTCTGATCGACCCCATGCAGGGTGGCGGCGATCGCGATGTTCTCCCGGGTCGTGAGGTCCGGGTAGTAGAAGGGCGTCTCCACGAGATACCCCACCCTGCTCCAGATCGATGGACCTGCCTCGACGACGTTCGACCCCAATACCGAAGCGACTCCGGCGTCGGGGCGAACCATGCCCAACAGGAGACGCATGAGGGTGGTCTTACCGGCTCCGTTGAGCCCGACTATCGCGTGAACGTCTCCAGCGTCGACTACCAGGTCGATGCCGTCCACGGCCCGTTCGTCTCCAAAGTGACGGACGAGCCCTCTCGACTCGATGAGCCCGTTCATGTCCCCACCAGCCTGTGACCGGCTGCGAGCAAGTCGAGAGCACGTGTGATCCTCTCACCGAGGTTCCCGCCGTCGTCGTTCGTGGCCCAGTCGAAGAGTGCGGCCGTCAGGGCGCCCAGCACCGCGCCCGCCGCGACGCTGGCCTCGAGATGCGGTGTGCCGCTGTCGGTCAGGGCGGTGACGATGGTCTCCTCGGTGCGGAGATTGTTCTCCCAGACCCGGGCTCTCAGACCCGGATGGCCGGCCGCCAGCCTGATCTTCTGGCGGACCATTTCGTCCTCGGGCTCGTCGAGTTGGGCGAATGCTCCCAGGACCCCCCGACGCACTCGCTCCAAAGCAGGGCTGCGCCCATCTTGGGCGGCTACGGCCGCTCCGACCAGCGGGTCGTAGGGATCGTCGAGAACGACCGACTCCTTGGAGGGGAAATTCCGGAAGAAGGTCATGTGCGAGACCCCGGCAGTGTTGGCGATCTCCTCGACGGTCACATTGTCGAACCCCCGCTCTGTGAAGAGCTCGAGGGCGACCCTTTGGAGACGTTGCCGGGTGGCATGGCTGCGGCTCATCGCTGCGAATGTTAGTCACTAACATTCCCGAGGTTGAATCCAGGGCCGCCGTTGGCTTGTGAGACGGATGAGTCGCCCACGCCAGGAGAAAGGCCAGGGGAGCGAAGGTTTGAGCGAGCGGTAAGGCTATCGCCAGACGATGGTGAGATTCACGACGTGAAAGCCACCGAGGGTCAGCGCCGCGGCGAAAA
>DASUUP010000337.1:0-3871 GCA_036373995.1 Acidimicrobiia bacterium | reverse complement strand
CTACGAGGAGCCCCACGAGGGACGGGCCGGTGTCATCGACTATTGGGCCGGAGTCACCTCTGTACAGTCGGATGTGACGGTTCGAATGGGCGAGCCCGTCATCGACGGCGCACGAGCCGACCTCGAATTCTGGACCACGATGTCGATTGAGAACGCACCCGTCACACTCGCTGGCTGTCTTCTGCTCCGTTTCGACGACAATGGCCTCTGCGCGGATCTCCGCGAGTACTGGAACCTCATCGAAGGCACGCACCTGCCACCGGTCGGCTGGGGACAGTGAGCGCCGGTTGCCCGGTGCCACACCTGCTTTTCCGGCCACACCTGCCAACTCCCGGGTTCAGACACGAGAGGTCCGAGCCGATATACACCCGTGTCATCTAGGGGGAGAGCCATGGGGCCGAAACCGACTGCGGACCTGTCGCGTCTCGGTGGCCAGAGCACGGCATGTCCGGAGTGCTCCGTGGAAGTGGAAGTCGCTACCTTTCCGGCCGACGACCCACTGAACCGCGAATCGTGGGAGCAACTCCATTCCCGATATCACGCTCTGCGACATGAAGCCGACCATCTCCGCGCTGATCTCGACGAGGCCCGGATCGGCTCGGCCAGCTTCGAGAGCCTATTCCGCATTTCCCCCTTCCCGGTCATGGAACAGGACTACACCCGGGTCGAAGCCTGGATGGACGAGCTCAGGGGCCGCGGGGTCACCGACATCAGACAGGCCCTCCCGGACATCGAGAGTGTCCGAGGAGTCGTCCCGCTGATCTGGATAGTGTCGGCCAACCCGGCTGCCTGCCTTGCCGTCGGAGTCACCATCGAAGAGCTGATCGGCCCGGTCGACCCGCGAATCGTCAACGAGGAGTCCTACCCTTCTTGGATCTCCCAGCTCCAAGCCGTCTGGAATCGCGAGCCTGAAGCCCATGCAGCTTTCACGGCGGAGACACCCAGCGGAGAGACCTATGACGCCGAATCAACCCTGGCTGCGCCCGTCGTCTACGGCGAGCCCGACTTCTCGCGGGCCATGTTCACTGTCGTCGACGTGACAGGACATCGCAGAGAGGGACGCCGCATAGAAGAACTGATCGAGACCAAGAACAGGTTCCTCGCAACCATCAGCCACGAGATCAGGACACCGCTAACCGCCATCGTGGGGTTCAGCCAGATGCTCGAGGCGGACGAGCAAATGAGCCATGAGGACCGCATGCTCATGGTCAGCTCCATCGTCGAGCAGTCCCGCGAGGTCTCTCACCTGGTGAATGACCTCCTCATCGCGGCTCGTGCCGAAGGCGGCGAAGTGAGTGTGGAGGCGAAGCGGATCGACGTCGCCGATCAGATAGAGCAGACCATCGCCGCGGGCGGGTCGTTCACCGTGGGAGTCCAATTCGTCCGTCCCCGACAGCCGGTCGTTGCCACCGCCGACCCTGCCCGCGTCCGACAGATCCTGCGCAACCTCCTCACCAACGCGGAACGCTACGGCGGGCCCAACGTGTCGGTGTCGATCTCATTGGTGGACGGATGGGTCGCAGTCGACGTCGTCGACGACGGCCCCGGCCTTCCTCATGAGGAGTGGGAAGCGATATTCCAGCTATATCATCGTGCCCACCTGGACAGCAAACACGAGTCGGTTGGTATCGGTCTCGCCGTCTCCCGTCAGCTCGCCGAGCTGATGGGTGGCAGCCTCGAGTACTTCGGTGAGGACGACCGCAGTGTCTTCCATCTGAAACTCCCGGACGGCTCCTTCTCGGCCTGACCCCGTTATCAGACGCTGTGCCTCCCATATATGGGAGGCACAGCATTAGGAACGCGTAACGGCGTCGGCCTCTGCGGTCGGGTAGGAGACGGCCTCGGGGCCTCGGTATGAGAGAGAGACGTGGTCGCCCCGGGAGAACACGGGTGCGGCGATGGAGCGCACGATGATCTCGGTGCCAGCTACGTCGACCCTATAGGAGCAGTCGTGTCCGTAGAACTCCACGCTCTTGACTTGCCCTTCCGAGCCGGGGGCGAGGTAGATCTGCTCCGGTCGGAGCAGGACCGTGTGCTTGCCGAATGCCTTGTCGGCGAGGGGAATCGACCCGAGGACCGTGTGCGCGCTCTGTCCGTCGGCGTCGGCGAGAAGGAGGTTGGCCTCACCCACGAAAGCCGCCACCCAGGGGTCGATCGGCGCCGAGTAGAGAACTCCCGGCGGAGCTTGCTGACGGATGACCCCATCCTTCATCACAGCCACCTCATCGCCGAGGACGAAAGCCTCACCTTGGTCGTGGGTGACGAACAGTGTGGTCATCTCCAGCTCACGGAGGAGGGCCCTGGTATCGGAGCGGACTATCGCTCGGAGCCCGGCATCGAGGTTGGAGAACGGCTCGTCCAACAAAAGGGCGTCTGGCCGGGGTGCGATGGCTCGGGCGATGGCCACTCGCTGTTGCTCGCCGCCGGAGAGCGTGGAGGGCATCCTCCGCCCGAACCCGGACAATCCAACCATCTCGAGAGTCTCCTCCACGATTGCCCTGCGATTCGCCATGCTTTTGGCCAAGCCGTATGCGACGTTCGTGGCCACATCGAGATGCGGGAAGAGTGCCCAGTCCTGGAAAACCATTCCGATCCTCCGCCGTTCCGGGGCGACGAAGCTCTCGCCGTTGGTGAGCATCTTGGCTCCCAGCGAAATCGTGCCCGCGTCGGGACGCTCCAATCCGGCGATGACGCGCAGAAGTGTGGTCTTACCGCAACCGCTCGGTCCGAGCAGGGTAACCGACGATCCCCTCTCGACGGTGAGGTCGACTCCCCGGAGGACGCGCTCGCCTTCGAAGTCCTTGGTGACCTCTCGCACCACCAGTTGTCGGGACGAGGAAGTTTTCACTATCCCCATAGTATCAATAGGCACACCACACCCAAACCGTACGGCCCCCCTGACATACCCGTTCCTAATGCTGTGGCTCCCATATATGGGAGTTGGAGCGCCTCATTCCACACCGGCCTCCACCCGGGTGACTACCCGAGCACCCAGTGCCACCGCCGAGCCCTGGCTCCGCCGCTCCCGTCCCAGGTAGACGGTGATCGGGATCATCGCGGTCAGCACGACGAGCAAGGCGGGCACCGCCGCCGCGGCCCATCGCGACTCCGAGGCCAACTCCCACACCCATACCGAAGCAGTGGTGAACCCGAACGGCCTCATCAACAGGACGATGGGAAGCTCTTTGAGGACGTCGATGGCGACCAGCACAGCGCCGGCAGCCGCTCCGGCACCGGCCATCGGAAAGTAGATCTGTTTCATCACCCTCGGTGGCCCGGCGCCGAGAGTGTGGGCTGCGTCCACCGTCGACGGGGTGATCTTCTCCATGCTGGCGTCCACCGATCCGTAACCGAGAGCCATGAATCTCACGATGTATGCGTAGACGAGGCCGGTTAGCGATAGCAGGACTATGCCCGTCGGATTGGACCCGACTGCCCCCATCACCCAGCCGATCATCACGAGCACGCCAATCGCCACCACGGGCCCGGGGACGGCGTAGCCGACCGTGACCAGATGGGCGGCACGACGTACCAGCGGGGAGCCGCTGAATCGCGCCCCCCCGGCGGCGAGCATCGCGAAGAAGACACAGCCCACGGCAGCGGCCACGGCCATACCCAGGCTGTTGGACAAGAACTCGAATCCCCTGGCCATATCGGTGACCACCGCCGGCGAGGTCCAAAGCCAATAGAGGAGTTGGACCAAGGGGACGACGATGGCGGCCGCGAGCACTGACCCGCAGATCGACGCTGCCACCGCTGCCTTCCACCCCCGCAAAGGGACCCGCTCGATGTCGCGAGGTGCCCCGCGCTGGTGGAAGCGGGCCGGGCCGCGGAGGAGGCGCTCGAGACCGATGATGAAGAGAGCGACGAA
>DASUUP010000336.1:0-2181 GCA_036373995.1 Acidimicrobiia bacterium | reverse complement strand
AACGCCGGCGGTGCCTCCGGCGAGGATGTGGGCGATGTCGTTGGTTATGGCTTCGGCAACTCGATCGTGCGTCTCATCGGGGAGGGTACCCACGGGTAGCTTCTCGAGTTGGTCGCCGACGTGATCGACGAATATGCCGGTGCGGGCACCGAGCGGCTCGCGGGAGCCCGAAGTGAAGAGTTTGGCGTAGGCGATCAAAGTCTCGACGGTCAGGATCTCGGTGACGATCTCGACGATCTCGTTGGTGACCCACAGGGCCTCGCTGGCATTGGTGGCGTGGTCCTCGACTGACAGGTCCAGTGCCGGGACGTCGAGCGTCACTGGCTGGGCGAGCTGGCGAAGCCTGGTGTACCGGGCCGCTGCCGAGTAACGCAATGCGGGACCGGCGAGAAACGGAGGGGTGGGCTCTCCGATCGGAGGGGTCTGGGCTCCTCCGTCAGGGCCAGAGGAGACCACGGCATCCCAGAGTTGGCCACACCGTCTCTCCGAGAGCAGACCGATGTGAGCCAGAGCCAGGTTCATTGACTCGGCCGAGAGAGCGACATTCATCGGGTGGAAGTTGCCGTTGGAGAGAAGACGCTCCGACTCGAGGTCGACCATCGGGTTGTCGGATGGGGCGTTGAGCTCTTTGAGGAGATTCTCCGCCATCGCCGCCAGGACGTCTCGACACGCACCGTGCACCTGAGGTACCACCCGGAAGCTGATTGGGTCCTGGACCGACACCGCGGTTGCCGCATCCACTCTGGCGCTCCCCGCCAGCGCCTCACGCAGGTTGCTCGCCGTCTCTTCCTGACCGCGGCTGCCCCGCGCCGACGACACCGCCGCGTCGAAGAAGGATGGGTTGGCCCCGAAGGCCTCCATCGACGTGGCAGCGACCAGATCTGCCAGGGCGAGTAGATCTCCCACCGCTTGCCACAACGCGATTCCGTGCCCGACGGTCAGGGCGTTGGACGAGATGATGGCGAGGGCGTCCTTCGGGCGGAGGGTCACCGGGGCGACGGCGGCGTCCCGGAGAGCGTCAGCCGCAGGAACTATGGCCCCGCTTTGCTCGACGTCACCTCTACCCAAGAGTGCCCGGCCCAGCAAGGCGAGCTGGCCCAAATCACCGGAGCCCACGGAGCCAGACCGGGGGATGATCGGATGGATGTGGTTGTTGAGCATGGCTTCGAGGGCCCCGGCCACGTCGAGTGAGACTCCGGCCCCGCCACGTGCGAAACCGTTGAGACGAACCACCATGCCGGAGCGCACCAGCTCCGTGGGCAGTGGCTCTCCCATTGCTCCCAGATGCATCTCGACCAGCATTGGCTGCGCGGCGTCGAGGGCCTCGACTGGGAGACGCTCGTTTCGGGCATGCCCGACGCCTGTGGTCACCCCATAGATGGCGTCGCCTCGCTCGATGGCGGCATCGACGATGTCGCGACTCCGCTTGATCGTGTCGAGCGCGCCCGTGGTCAATTCGACGCGTCCTCCACGTGCCACCGCCAGGACCTCGTCGAGGGTCATTGGATCGGAGGTGATCGTGATGTGCCCTCCGTCGATCGGCGTGCCTCTCATACCCGATCCGAGGCTACGTAACGGGTCGGGCGTCCCACGAAACGTCTATGCCGTCCAGTCGAAGAACTCCCCACCGAGAGTCACGTAAATCCACCAGATGGCCGCTGCCCCTATGGCTACTAGAGGTGTCCAGGCCCGCCGGTTGCGAAACACCCAGACCAGCAAGTAGAGCCCAACCAGCCAAACCCCCCACAGCACGAACAGCCACGGAGCCGGGACCACGAGACCGCTGGTCAGGTAGAAGAATCCGGTGACGGCGTAGAGGATGATCCCGACGACACCGCTGATCGTGGCCATCGGGCTGGGCGCGGTCTGGTTTGGCATGATCGGCGAACGGTAGCCATTCGGCGGAAACTCGAGACCACATGTGCAGAGGTGCAGATCAGAAGATGTCGAGCAACTCACCTAGACCTCGGGCAGAGCGAATCCCGTAGTCGGAGTAGCAGTTGTTCATCAGGGCATGGACCGAGTCGGCGCTCTCGGCGAGAGTCTCGATCCGAGGCACCCACTCCTCGAGCTCGGCCTTCGGGTAGTCGTAGCGGAACCGCTCCGCAGCAGTGATCCCCTTCTTCTCCCAGTTCTCGGCGTTGCGTCCGTGAAAGCGCACCTCGGCGACCGGTGCTGTCA
>DASUUP010000335.1:0-8042 GCA_036373995.1 Acidimicrobiia bacterium | reverse complement strand
AGGACCTGCTGAGCGACTCGCGTGTGGTGCGACGGATGTTCAAGACCGTCACCTCGAGGCTTCGGGGCATCGAAGACACGTTGCGTCACGAGGAACGGATGGCCGCCCTCGGGAAGATGGCCGCACAGCTCATGCACGAGCTGAACAACCCTGCTGCCGCGGTCGCCCGGAGTGTGCAGGAGTTGGAGAGGATCCAGAAGATGTTGGGCGAGGAGGCCGTCGCTCTCGCCAGCGAGTTCTGGGGCGAAACACCGATTCAGCCATCGGCGCGAGAAGGGGAACTGACTGCGCTGGATCGGAGCGATGCCGAGTCGGCCCTCGTGACCTGGCTCGAGGACACTGGTGTTCCCGACCCTTGGGATCTAGCACCGGGTCTCGTCGATGCTGGTTGGGATCGGGACCAGTTGGCGACCGGATTGTCGGGGGTTCCCGACGAGGTGCGACATCACATGGCTCGGTGGCTCGGGTTGCGGGCATCGGCCGACCAGGTGCTCAGTGAACTGGGCATTGGTGCACGACGTATCGCGGAGTTGGTTCGCGTCGTCAAGGAGTACTCGTTCCTAGACCGTGCGCCGATACAAGAGATCGACGTCACACACGGCATCCGCGACACTCTGATCCTTCTCAAGCACAAGTTGAGGAGCGTCGACGTGACTCTCTCGTTCGCTGACGACCTCCGAACCGTCGAGGCGCCGGGGCGAGACCTGAATCAGGTCTGGACCAACCTCATCGACAACGCCGCCGACGTCATGGCCGATGGTGGCTCGTTGTCGATAACGGCGCGAAACGAAGGAGCCGAGGTCGTCGTGGAAGTGTCGGACAGCGGTGGCGGTGTTCCAGATGACGTCATCGACCGGATCTTCGATCCCTTCTTCACCACTAAGGAGCCGGGCAAGGGCACTGGTCTGGGACTGCACACGGTCCAGACGATCATCAACCGCCTCGGCGGGAGCATCTCCATCACGAGCGACGACGTCGGCACCACATTCGAGGTGCGGCTACCCGCTGCCATCTGAGTGCCCCGGATCGTGCCGGGACCGGCTCGATCGGGGTCAAGCGGTGAACGTGAACATGGTGCCTCCAGGTTCGATAGCCTCGATCGTGCCCTCGAATCGATTCACACCGACACTCCACAACTCCGTGTCGGGTGCGAAGAACGCCAACTCCACGAATCCGCGGTCTTTCAGGTGTCGTCTTATCTCGGGTGTGATGTCAGGCTCACGCCGGCTGCGGGTCCAGACGAGATGGCCACCCCTGCTCAGAAGCTGGGGAGTCACATCGATCGTTGCGTGGATGTCCTCATCACTGATGTTGCCGAACACACCACACAGCAGGAGTATGTCGGCACGTCCGATGTCCACATAGGTCGTCGTCCGGCCCGCGTCCCGTTCGAGCACGCGCACGTTCCCTAGACCGAGATCGGCTGATCTCTCTCTGGCCTCGGCAGCCAACTGTGCATGGTTCTCGATCAGCCACGTCTGGATGGAGGCGAAGGCGGCGTCACCCGTCAGAACCGGCAACACATCTGTTCCTCTGCCCGCACACACACTGATCAGACGGCGCGGGCTAGCTGTCAGTAGGCGTCGCAATTCCCGACGCACAACGTGCAGACGACGAGTGAGGCTGGAATCGGGATCCTCGTAATCGGCATGCCATTCGATCCAGTCCCTACTCATCCCGCGGACCGTAGCTCTGGAGAGATAGCGGACAGGAAATGTCATGGGATATCTGTACCTTGGCAACCATGGCGAACAAACCAATAGTGCTCGTCCCTGGATTCTGGCTCGGAGCCTGGGCTTGGGACGAGGTGGTCTCGATCCTCCGCGACCAGGGCATCGAGGTGACTGCTGTGACCCTCCCCGGCCTGGACTCAAACGACGAGGACCGGTCGTCTGTCACCTTCACCGACCACGTAGACGCCATCTGCGAAGCCGTTGAGGGAGTCGGGACGTCGGTGGTGCTGGCGGTGCACAGCGGCGCGGGAGCGCCGGGTTACGTTGTGACCGATCGGATCCCTGAGCGGATCGCACAAATGGTCTACGTCGACACCGGGCCGGCTACGGGGCCCCTCGACCCCGACTTCGAAGGCGATGAGCTCCCCATGCCCTCGCTGGAGGACCTCGCAGCGGAGGAGAACCTCGATGGGCTGACAGAAGAGCAGTTGGAGACTTTCCGGGATCGTGGCCTTCCACAGCCGGGTACGGCGGTGAGGGGTTCGGCGGACCTCACGAATGATGCTCGCCTCGACGTACCGTCAACGGTGATCTGCACCGGCTTCACATCGGATCAGTACAAGGAGGCCGTGGAAGCGGGATACAGCTTCTGCGGCGGCCTGGCGGAGTTGCGAAACGTGACCTATATCGACTTGCCCACCAGCCACTGGCCAATGTGGTCACGACCCGGCGACCTCGCCTCGATCCTGACCGATCTGGCTGCGAGCGAGGTGTAGCCGGGCCTCTTGCGAGTGCAGAACAGCCCGCAACGTGAGCCTTGACCGATGCACCATCCGCCCGGGATGGCTCATCCGCGAACCAGCTCGACCGCCGCCGCTTCCGCCCGCAAGTGAGCGTATCCGGGCTTGATTTGCTCGTTGATGATCCGCAGGCGCCCGTCGAAGGGCCAGAACGCCGACTTCATCGCATTCAGCGTCAGCCACTCCAGATCGTCCAGACCAATGCCGAAGGCGTCGACCAGCGCGGCGAACTCGCTGGAGAGGGTGATCCCACTCATCAGACGATTGTCGGTGTTCACCGTCACTCGAAAACGCAGACGCCGCAGAAGGTCGATCGGGTGCTCGGCGATCGATGGTGTTGCTCCGGTGTGCACGTTCGACGTCGGGCATAGTTCCAACGGGATACGGCGATCGCGGACATAAGCCGCCAGACGACCGAGCATGGCCCGCCCATCGTCGTCGACAGTGATGTCGTCGATTATCCGCACCCCATGGCCGAGTCGCTCGGCGCCGCACCACTGCAGCGCTTCCCAAATGCTCGGAAGCCCGAAGCCTTCGCCGGCGTGGATCGTGAAGTGGAAGTTTTCGCGGGCAATGAGGTGGAACGCATCGAGGTGGCGGCTCGGCGGGTAGCCCGCCTCCGGGCCTGCGATGTCGAAGCCCACCACACCCGCATCACGGTGTCGCACGGCTAGCTCGGCGATCTCCACCGAGCGGGCCATCTGACGCATGGCGGTGAGGATCAACCCAACGGTTATGGGACGTCCTTCGGCGCCTCGTCGAAACCCGGTGAGCATGGCCTCTGTCACCTCATCGAGGGTGAGTCCGCCCTCGACGAGCCACTCGGGCGCCATGCGGATCTCGGCGTAAACCACACCATCGGCGGCGAGGTCTTCCACCGCCTCGGCCGAGACCCGCTCGATCGCCTCCAGCGTCTGCATCACCGCCACCGTGTGTTTGAAGCCTTCCAAGTAGAGCTCGAGGCTCTTGCGGTCGGCACCGCGAGTGAACCAGCGACCCAGTTCCTGGGGGTCGGTTGTGGGAAGCTCCCGATACCCCGCGTCCTGCGCCAGGTCTATAACGGTTTCAGGTCGCAGACCACCGTCGAGGTGGTCGTGGAGGAGGACTTTCGGCGCACGCTGGATCGCGGTGAGGTCGATCGCGCGAGGTGCCGCCATGCCTGGAGCCTATAAGCAACGCCCACGAGAGTGCACAGCGTGTCGATTACCGACACGCTGTGCACTCAAGGGGGGCAGTGGGCCCGGCAGGATTGACCCTGCAACCGATCGCGATCAATGAAGTCGGCATGAGTCCGCTGGAGCAGCGAACCGGCAGTGGGCCCGGCAGGATTTGAACCTGCAACCGACGGATTATGAGTCCGCTGCTCTGACCAGGTTGAGCTACGAGCCCGTGAGTTGCAGGGTACCGGGCGGCCCCAAGGTTCACCACGTCGCCGAGAAGGTACAGCTAGCCGGTCACGTCATAGACGCGCCCCGCTCTCCAGGCACGCCCTTGAGTTTGGAAACCTCGTTCCAGGAACGTCAAGCCCGACCTGCGGACAGGTCGTGGACGACCGACGAAACGATGGGCTCACCTGGAGAGGCGAGCCCCATCAACCGGGCCGCGATGTGGATTCCCAAGCCTCGTGCGGTCACTCGATGGTGAATGGGATCGGTGCCGCGAACCCAATCCACCGGGTTTGTCGTAGATAGGTAGACCCACGAGAAGACAACGGCGACATCGCGAAGCCCGTTCACCCGACACGCTCGTCGTCGCAGTTGATATGTTCAGTGGTGCTGGTCAGCTAGCGGAAGGACTCGTGATGGATGTATCGATGACGGTCAACGGCAAGGAGGTCTCGGCTGACGTCGAATCGAGAGTCCTCCTCGTCGACTTCGTGAGGAACAACCTCGGCCTCACCGGCACGAACATCGGCTGCGACACGAGCCAATGCGGAGCCTGCACGGTTCACATGGATGGGATGGCCGTCAAGTCATGCACGGTCCTGGCCGTTCAAGCCGATGGCTCCGACATCACCACGATCGAAGGTCTGGCGAGCAACGGGCAACTTCACCCAATGCAGCAGGCCTTCTGGGACGCCCACGGCCTGCAATGCGGCTTCTGTACCCCTGGGATGATCATGGCCTCGGTGAAACTCGCCGACGGCAACCCCGGGATCACGGATACGGACGTGCGCCATGGCCTCGAAGGGAACTTCTGTCGCTGCACTGGATACGAGAACATCGTCAAAGCCGTCAAGCTGGGAGCCGCAGCCATGGCTGGAGGTGAGTCATGAGCAGGTACATGGGAACATCCGTCAAGAGGGTCGAAGACCCGCGTTTCCTCCAGGGACGGGGCAAATACGTCGCCAACCTGACCCTGCCCAACATGGCCTATGCGGCTGTGAAGCGGAGCCCGCTGGCGCACGCCATGATCAAGAGTGTCGATACCTCACAGGCTGAGGCGCTCGAGGGTGTGATCGCCGTTTACACGGGAAAGGATCTCCTGGAAGGGACCGGAGGGTTCAAATGTGGATCACTTCCGTGCGGATGGCAGGTGCCGGATCTCAACACGCCACCACACAACCCGCTGGCCGTGGACAAAGTACGTCACGTCGGCGACGGGATTGCGGTGGTAATTGCTGAATCGCCATACATCGCCGAGGACGCTTTGGATCTCATCGAGGTCGACCTCGATCCGCTTCCCGCAGTCGTCGACGCACGGGAAGCGATGGCCGACGACGCGCCCTTGGTCCACGACAGTGCCGAGAAGAACATGAGCTTCCACTGGCCCCTCGGGGACGAGGACGCTGTCAACGAGGCGCTATCCAACTCCGACCACGTCGTTGAGTTGGAGTTCGTCAACCAGCGTCTCATCGCCAACGCAATGGAACCGAGGGCTACCGCAGCCGAATGGGACCCGGCCACGGAGTCGGTGACGGTGTGGACCACCAGCCAGAACCCGCACACCATCCGGCTGCTGCTCGGGGCCTTCACGCTCGGGATCCCGGAGCACAAGATCAGGGTGATCTCACCCGATGTCGGCGGTGGCTTCGGGAGCAAGATATTCCATTACCCCGAGGAAGTGATCATTCCCTTCGTCGCCCGAGCGGTGGGGCGACCGGTCAAATGGGTGTCGTCCCGTTCGGAGGCATACATCACCGATGCTCAAGGTCGTGATCATGTCACCAAGGCGAAACTCGGCGTCAATGACGACGGAACGATGACCGCGCTGCACGTCACCACGTGGGCGAACATGGGCGCCTATCTGTCCACGTTCGCACCCCTGATCCCGACCGCGTTGTACATCACGCTCTTCGCCGGCGTGTACAAGACGCCGGTCATCTTTGGTGAGGCGTATGGCACCTTCACCAACACCGTCCCCGTCGATGCCTACCGGGGCGCCGGGCGTCCCGAGGCCAGCTATATGCTCGAGACGATGGTCGATCTGGCGGCACGCAAGCTGGGCATGGACCCGGTCGAGTTCCGTCGCAAGAACCTGATCCAAGCGGACGAGTTCCCATACCAGACCCCGGTAGCCCTGGTCTACGACAGTGGCAACTACCAGGCTCTCTTCGACAAGGTCGAGGAGCTGTCCGACTACGACGCGCTGCGCAAGGAACAGGAGGCTGCCCGAGCCGAAGGGCGCCTGGTCGGAGTCGGCTTCGCCAGCTGCATCGAGGCGAGCGGACCGGCTCCATCGGCAGCCGCGGTTGGTCTAGGAGCCGCCATCGGCCTGTTCGAAAGCGGAGCTATCCGGGTCCATCCGACCGGAAAGGTCACGGTGCTCACGGGATCCCATTCCCACGGCCAGGGTCATGAGACGACGTTCGCTCAGATCGTCGCCGACGAATTCGGCATCGACATGGATGACATCGACATCGTCCATGGTGACACTGACCGGGTCCAGTACGGCGTTGGCACCTACGGGAGCCGGAGCGCCGCGCTGGGGGGAAGTGCTCTCGTGAAGAGTGCCGAGAAGATCCGGGACAAGCTGAAGAAGATCGCAGCTCACCAGTTGGAGGCATCGGTCGAAGACATGGTCTACGACCAGGACGAGGGAACGATCTCGGTGGCCGGTTCACCTGACGCGGTGAAGACGTTCGCAGAGCTTGCCTTTGCCAGCATCGTCGCCGACAACCTTCCGGAGGGGATGGAGCCGGGTCTCGAGGAGATGACCTTCTACGACCCGTCCAACTTCACGTTCCCGGCTAGCGCACACGTCGCAAAGGTTGAGATCGACCCCAAGACCGGAGAGGTGGACCTCCAGAGCTACGCAGCCGTCGACGACGTGGGCAACGTCATCAACCCGATGATCGTGGAAGGACAGATCCTCGGAGGAATCATCCAGGGTGTCGGCCAGGCTCTATGGGAGCATGGGATCTACGACGAGGACGGACAGCTCTTGTCGGGCTCGATGCTCTCCTATGCGATGCCCCGGGCCGACAGATTCCCGTCGATCGCGGTCGGTAGCATCGAGACCCCATCGCCACACAACCCGTTGGGGGTGAAAGGGGCCGGTGAGATGGGCACAATCGCTGCCACGGCCGCGGTCTCGAGTGCGGTGCTGGATGCCCTGGCTCCGCTCGGCATCACGCATCTCAACATGCCTTTGACCGCCGAGAAGATCCACAGGGCCATAGCAGTAGCCGGCAATGGCGGAGGTGAATGATGTATCCACGACCGTTCGACTACGTACGGGCCGAATCTGTCGAGCAGGCGCTCGACCTCAAAGCCGAGACCGGTGGACGGTTCATCGCCGGAGGGCACAGCCTGCTTCCGATGATGAAGATCCGCATGACCTCACCCGAGGCTCTGGTCGACATCGGCCGGCTCGACGATCTACGTGGCATCACCTCCAACGGCGGGTTCACCATCGGTGCACTGACTACTCACTCGATGGTCGCCTCAGCGGGCGCAGACGGTTTCCCGGCTGCCCTCAAGGAGGCGGCCGGGATGATCGGCGACCCCCATGTGCGTAACCGCGGAACCGTCGGAGGCAACGTCGCTCACGCAGATCCGGCGTCGGACCTACCCGCGGTTTTTGCCGCTCTTGGCGCCACGATGACGGCGGCGTCGAAAGGCGGCTCGACCCGTGATATCGCTGCAACTGACTTCTTCACCGGCTTGTTCGAGTCGGCATTGAGCGAAGACGAGTTGTTGACCGCAGTCAAGGTCGACGCCGAAGGGACAGGCCGAGGCTCTGCCTACGCCAAGCTCTTCAATCCCGCGTCGCGCTATGCCGTAGTTGGCGCATGTGCAGTGGTCGATGTCGACGGGGATGGAAATTGCACGTCCTGCACGGTTGCCGTGGGAGGACTCACCCCCAAGGCGACCGTACTGGGATCGGTCGGCAGCTCTCTGGTGGGCAGCCCGATCACGGCGGAGAGTGCGGAAGATGCGGCCCAGGCCGCGGTCGACGAGATCGGAGACGATGTCATGGGAGATGTGTATGCCGGAGTCGAATACCGGCGGGACATGCTGCCCGTATTCGTCGCTCGCGCCGTCACAGCAGCGGCATCTCGGGCTGGTTGAGTTGGCCCAACGCTGACTGAGCGGAGGCCCCTGCCCACCGTGGGGGCCACGCTCTC
>DASUUP010000334.1:0-5942 GCA_036373995.1 Acidimicrobiia bacterium | reverse complement strand
AGGGAGTCCTCATAAGGGTCATTTGGGAGGTCACTTGCTCGACGAACTGCTCGCTGCCGTGGACGATGACTTCGACGGCCGCATCCTCGTTGCACCAGGATGCATACTCAGGACCCCGGATCAGGGCCCCGCGCGCCTGGTGATCGACGACCTCGGCACCTGGGACCAGCTCCGCAATGCACTGGTTCGCCGCAATGTGGATCCGGTTGTCTGTGTTGGGATCCTCCAGGTAAATGGTGAAGAGGTCGGGTGCGTGGTTGGCCAACACGACCCCGTTCTCGCTGGTCTCTCCTCTGAGCTGGTCGGCGACTGAGAGCAGTAGTTCGGTCTCCGGGGCGATCTGGTTGCCGACGTGGAGGAAGGCAACCCACCCGCCGAGGTCGACGGTCATGAAGAGGGGCTGGCCTTCTCGATCGGCCCGCCAGAGCCTCACCCCGTCATCCAGGGTCGACTCGAGCACCGCAGCCTGGTCGACTGCGCTTCCGTCGGCAGGATCGGCACCAGGCGACAGGGTCACGTTCGATGATTGGATGCCGGGGACTTCGACAGCGAAGAAGTACCCGGTGAGCTCCATGTCCGGGACGCCGGAGACCTCCAACCTGGAGCCGTCCAACAGGTCGACGATGGCGGTCGGTGGGCCATCTGTTGCTGCGGTCGAAGAGTCGTCATCTACCCAGGCCACGTAACCGAGTGTGATGTTCCGGTAGTGGGCTGTGATCCGCCAGCACCCTTCCTGAGGGAAAGTGAGGCCGACGATCATGAAATTCCCTATTTCGGGATGCGACGCGTTGGTGCCCGGACCGCCTGCTTCCACGGTGGGAGCCGACCCGTTGAGGTGTTGGGCGGTGACAGTGATATCCGGTAGTGGCTCTTCGCTGAAGACGTAATCGTCGCTCCACCAGAACGTCTTCTGAGTGAGACTTCCGTCGATTCCCACCGGCAGATTGGTCCAAACCTGCCCTTGATGCTGGACCATGGTCCAAAGATCCGGCGTCCCATACCAGGCGGCCCCATAGGCAAGAGGTGGTCCCTCTGGTGTCTCGGACGAAGGAGCGAAAGGGCTGTCGCCTGGTTCGGTGACCGGACAAGCATCCCTGCCACCCTCGATGACACCGGGCACGAGCCCGTTGCCGAGGGTTGTGTTCGGCGCCTCGGGTGGAGGCGTCGTGGCGGTGGTGGTGGTTGTCACTTGGGCAGCCGGTGATGGCGCCGAGCCCGATCCGGGCCACAGCGACACCCCAAGAAGGACCATGACGACTGCGGCTGCTGAAGACCATCCCGCAACGAGCACGCGACGGCGGTGACCGTCGAGAATTCGAGCGAACGCCGGTCGGTCTGCTCGTCTGCCGACGTCGGCGGCCGCTTTGCCGGCCCTGGATGCGAGCTCTTCAAATCTCATCGACCAGTCCCTTGGCGAGGAGTTGTCGACGGAGCCGGTCCCGCCCCTGATGGAGCAACGCCTTGACCGTTCCCTCGGCCACACCGAGCACCTCTGCGATCTCGATCACCGAAAGGTCTTCCACGTAGCGCAGGGCGACGGCTTGAGCCTGCCGGGCGGGAAGACGTCGCACCTCCCCCCAGAATTCCTCCACCTTCGGGTCCTGAGATGGGTTCGATGCATCTGCATTGGATGCGACACGAAGCTTGGCCCGCGTCTCGGAGCCAAGACGACGCCATCTCGACCTAGCCAGATTCAGCGCCACGCGACGAACCCAAGCACCGGGAGAAGCCATGCTTTCGACACGGGCCCAATCGCGGTGGGCCCGGAGAAATGCCTCCTGAGCCAGATCCTCGGCGACCCACCGACTACCAGTCATCCCGTACACCAGCCCTACCACCGTGGAGTACTCGCGCCGGTACAGGAGTTCGAACGATCCCGGGATCCGAACCTCAGACAAACCATCGGATTCGGCCATCCAACCTCACACATCCGAGAGCAAAACACACCCTAAGAACGCTCGAGCGGGCCCTGAGGTTTAGACGAGATGCGCACGCCCACCGCGGGAGGGCCGATCAGCCACTCCGGGCCGATACCGACAACCAGGGTTGGCACGCGTCGACTCCCCCTGGTCGGCTCTGCCGAGGATGTGCGCGACGAAACGCTCCGTCGCCGGCTCTAACACTCAGAGTTGGACGCGCAAGAGGCCTCGGAGACCGAGACCTCTTGTCAGAGCAACGCCAGTTGTCGTGGCTGTCAGCTACAACCCGTTGTGTCCCCGCATGTGAGGCAGACGTAGCAGCTGCCGTTGCGGATGGTCATGTGACCGCAGTTGGAGCATGCCGGTGCGTCACCCATGTTCTCCGACAGCACGACATCGGCCATGCCTGATCCGCCGACTGCGGCGACCGACACCTTCTCGCGGTCGGGAGCCCGGACGGTCTCGTCGGGGCCGTCGAGGAACTCGGTGGCGGACCTCACTGCATCGACATCTGCGTCGGCCGCGGCATCGGTGAGGTCGAGCTGGATTCCGGCGTCGACTGCGAGGCCTGACGGCGGTTCCGGCAGGTCGCTCTCGCGATCCGGCGGCACCTGCGCCAGCTCGTCCCGCTCGAGGTACTCCACGCCCAGCGCACGGAACACGTAGTCGACGATGGAGTTCGACATCTTGATGTTGGGATGTCCCTCCACCATGCCTCTCGGCTCGAAGGTCTGGAACGTGAACGTGTCCACGAACTCTTCGAGCGGCACGCCGTACTGGAGGCCCTTCGACACCGCTATGGCGAAACAGCTCAGGATTCCCTTGAGCGTGGCTCCCTCCTTGGCCAGGTCGATGAAGATCTCGCCAAGAGTCCCGTCTTCGTATTCGCCGGTGCGGAGGAACACCTTGTGACCTCCGACCCGGGCTTCCTGGTTGAAGCCGGAGCGCCGGGAGGGAAGCAGGAAGCGTGGTGGCTTCATGCCCTGGGCGTAGGCCTGGGTCGGTGAGATGCCGGCGGGCAGGTTGCCCCAATGGATGGCCTTCTCGGCTTCGACGGCGGCCGTGATCGCCTCGTCCTCGTCCTCGCTCTCCTCGCCCTCGTCGGCGGTGGAGTTCAGGGGCTGCGCGGCCTTCGATCCGTCCCGGTAGAGGGCCATGGCCTTGAGGCCGAGCTCTCCGGACAGGTGATATGCCTCCTCGATCTCCTCGACGGTCACCTCGTTGGGCATGTTGATCGTCTTCGATATCGCACCCGAGATGAAGGGCTGGGCCGCTGCCATCATCTTGATGTGACCGTTGTGGTGGATGAACCGCGAGCCGTACTTGCCGTTCCTGTTGGCGGTGTCGAACACGGCGAGGTGCTCGTCCTTGATATGAGGAGCGCCTTCGATGGTCTGGCGCCCACAGATGTGGTCGTTGGCCTCGGTGATCTGACTCTTGGTGAACCCGAGAGCACGAAGCAGATCGAAATCCCAACTCGTGTACTCGTCGACCGTGAACCCGAGCCGCTGCAGTGTCTCCTCACCGAAGGTGAAGACGTTGAAGGCGTGCTTGAGCTCGAACACCGAGGCGAGAGTGGCCTGCAACTTGAGGACGTCCTCTTCGCTGAAGCCTTTCTCCAACAGGGAGTCGGTGTTGATGTGTGGCGCACCTTCGATGGAGCTCGTCCCCACTATGTAGGTCACGATGTCGTTGATCTCGTCGAGGTGATAGCCGAGATGGGTCAACGCCGGTGCCACCGACTGGTTGACGATCTTGAAGTAGCCACCGCCGGCGAGCTTCTTGAACTTGACCAATGCGAAGTCGGGCTCGACACCGGTGGTGTCACAGTCCATCAGGAGCCCGATGGTCCCGGTCGGCGCGAGCACTGTCGCCTGTGCATTGCGGAAACCGTGCTTCTCGCCACGCTCCAGGGCCGAATCCCACGAGGTCCTCGCCGCATCCAGGAGACCGGCCGGGCACAGCTCGGCGTCGATGCCCATCACCGTGGTGGAGATGTTGTCGTAGTCGTCTCCGTCGTATGCAGCCACCCGGTGGTTGCGGATCACCCGCAGCATCGCCTTGCTGTTCTCTGCGTACCTGGGGAACGGACCCGTGACTTCGGCGATCTCAGCCGAGGTGGCGTATGAGTGCCCGGTGAGCACCGAGGTGATCGCCCCGGCGATGGCGCGGCCCTCGTCCGAGTCGTAGGCGATGCCTTGACGCATCAGCAGAGATCCGAGGTTGGCATATCCGAGACCCAGGGTCCGGTAGTCGTATGAGCCCTGGGCGATCTCTTTCGAGGGGAAGTGGGCCATGGCCACCGAGATCTCGAGGACGATGGTCCAGAGACGGATGGCGTGCTGGTAGCCCTCGATATCGAACTCGCCGGCGGCGTCGTCATAGAGCTGCACCAGGTTGATCGACGCCAGGTTGCAGGCGGTGTCGTCGAGAAACATGTACTCGCTGCAAGGGTTGGACGCGTTGATCCGCCCACCGGCGGGGCTGGTGTGCCACTCGTTGATGGTGGTGTCGAACTGGAGACCGGGGTCGGCGCAGGCCCATGCCGCCTCGGCGATGCGGTTCCAGAGGTCGCGGGCCTTGATCGTCTTGCGCAGCGAGCCGTCGGTGCGGTTGATCAGGTCCCAGTCACGATCCTCCTCGACGGCCTTGATGAAGTCGTAGGTCACCCGAACCGAGTTGTTCGAGTTCTGTCCCGAGACGGTGGCGTAGGCCTCACCGTTGAAGTCGGCCGGGTACCCACCGTGCTCGATGAGGATCTTCGCCTTCTCCTCCTCGACCTTCTTCCAATCGATGAAAGTCTCGATGTCGGGGTGATCGACGTCGAGGATCACCATCTTGGCGGCGCGGCGTGTCGTGCCCCCGGACTTGATGGCGCCGGCGGCACGGTCACCGATCTTCAGAAAAGACATGACGCCCGACGACTTGCCTCCGCCGGAGAGCAGTTCTCCCTCGGCCCTGATCTTGGAGAAGTTGGAGCCGGCGCCGGAGCCGAACTTGAAGATCCGGGCTTCACGCACCCAGAGGTCCATGATCCCGCCGGGATTGACCAGGTCGTCGCCAACTCCATTTATAAAGCAAGCATGCGGGGCCGGACGGCTGTAGGAGTCGGGCGACTCGGTGAGCTCGCCGGTGGCCTCGTCGACGTACCAGAACCCCTGCGCGGGGCCGGTCAGCCCGTACGACCAATTGAGCCCGGTGTTGAACCACTGTGGAGAGTTCGGTGCGGCCATCTGCGCGGCCAGCATGTATTTGAGCTCATCCTCGAATGCCTCGGCGTCTTCGCTGGAAGCGAAGTAGCCCCCCTTTTCGCCCCAGTAGCGCCAGGTGCCGGCGAGACGATCGAAGACCTGCTTCGCGGACCGCTCGGGGCCGGTTATCGGATTGCCGTCGGCATCGAGGACCTGATTCCCGTCGCCGTCGACCTGGGGGACGCCGGCCTTGCGGAAGTATTTCGAGACCATGATGTCCGAAGCGACCTGGCTCCACCGGGCCGGGATCTCGGCCTCGGTCATCTCGAAGACGACCGAACCGTCCGGGTTGGTGATCTTGGAATCCCGACGCGACCACTCGAACATCGAGTATGGGTCGGTTCCGGCCTCGGTGAAACGACGGTTGATCCGCAGGCCTTTGCTCATCCTCTGTGCCTCCTCGCACTCTCTGGGGGACGGGGGAGTCCGGACACCCACCCATGGCAGGCAATGTCGGGACGGTGTCCGTTTTCAACTCCAACCACAAGATGTTGTGGTCTGCGGGGAAGTGTCCACAAGATCTTGTATGGACTTCAACACTGTAATTACACGCGTGTCACCAGTCAACCACCAGTTTTCCACAATTCAGCTGGGGGGAGTTTCCGCCGGAAACTCCTGTCTCTCTGGGCGAGCGATGACAAGCCAGAGAGACGAAGTGGAGGTCGGTGACACCACCGGGGGAAGTGAGGGAACGATAGACGTGGAGCAGGGGTCTTGGCCTACCGGATTCGTCGAGACTTTTCGCGGTCTGGCTACGCCGCAGTCGCGGTTG
>DASUUP010000333.1:0-14100 GCA_036373995.1 Acidimicrobiia bacterium | reverse complement strand
TCCACTTTCCCGAAGACACACATGCCGGCTGATCTGTCGATCTACGTCGCCATTCGTGACCTGGCGCGTAGCGCTGCTCGAAGCTCGGTCAACGCTCTGGCCGTCGAGGAGTTCACCGTGAATACGGTCAGCCGCCTGTTGCAGTGGCCACAGCCGGCCGTTTCGAGGCGGCACGAGATTCTGGCAGCCGACGCCGAGGAGTACCTGGCCGCCCACTTTCGGGACGACGCCGACCTCCATACGATCGGCCGGCAGGTGGGAGCCTCACCCCATCATCTCAGCCGGGTCTTTCGTCACGTCACCGGCTCCACCATGTCGGGGCGCCGGACCCAGCTGCGGCTTCGTCATGCGCTTCACCTCCTCCAGGATGGCGCGGCAGACATCTCCGCAGTGGCCGTCGCAGCCGGCTTCTACGACCACTCGCATTTGGTGAAGACCACTCGGGCCCACCTGGGCCTCACCCCCGGTCAGATTCGGGGCCTGGCAGGCAAGAACGGGCAGTCGAAGTCGCCTGGCCAACGCCCGATGCCCAGCTGACTCGAGACCGATAGCTACCTTTCGACCGATGAGCTCGGTTCCCGACTGGATCCCAGACGAGATAACGACGGCCGACCTGGTCGATGCCATGGGTCGTCTTCACCGCCACCGCTGTCACATCCTCGACCTGGTCTCCCCGACCCCGGGACGCAGGATGGCCGGGCCCGCGGTGACCGTCTCATACTTCCCGACGTGCAACCAGGCCCTCGACACCAAGACCTACAACTTCGCCGAGCTCTTCTACGAGGCGGTAGGCAGCGACGGCGATGGCAAGGTCCTGGTGCTTGCCAGCAACGGGTATCCGGAGACCTCGCTCGGCGGAGGGACCAAACTCTCCAGGGCGCAGAAGATGGGCCTCGCAGGTGTTCTCTCCGACGGGCGCCTCAGGGACTTCAACGAGTTGGCCGGTTTCGACTTCGCAACCTACTGCCGCGGGCAGGCCACCCGCTGGGGAGGCGACGCCGTGACTCCTTATCTGGCGAATGTGCCTGTCGTCATCTCGCAGGTGGGGATCCACCCCGGCGACTTCATCTTTGCCGATGCCTCCGGCGCGGTGGTCATCCCCGCCCCCCAGGTGCGTGACGTCGTGGACGAGGCGATGCGGGTCAACGAGGAAGATCGATCTGCCTTGGACGTCATCGCAGAGGAGTCACCCCAAGGAGGGAAACGCGACCGCCGCTGACCGTGTCGCTCTAGACGAATTCCAGGGCAGCTCGTTCCAGCCCTCTGGCGTGTTCGAGGGTCAGCCAATGGGGCGAGGTTCGCACCGACACGAGCGTCGACGGCCCGTGGCCGGCTGCAATGAAAGACGTGTAGGGAGGGTCGGCCAGCGGTCCCACGAACCAGACCCTCTGCAGGGAAGCCGAGCCCCAATCGTCCAGGGAGTCGGCGAGCTGCCCGACATTGCTGACCGAGCGGTGATGGCGCCGTTTGTCGCTCCGTCGCAGTGCGGGGACCAAGGATGGCTCGGCAAGACCGCCCATCAGGGGAATGGCAGCCGCGGCGCTCACCAACTCGTCGGCCCGGGCGTTGATCATCGCGTTGGCCCCATCGATGACCGAGAACAGATCCGATCGTGGGTCCGGTATCGACAAGCCTGTGATGAGACTCAGGTTCCCGATCCCTCGGGTCACCCCCAAGGCGGGGCGAAGATCCTGGGCGACCAACCACGAGCTTGCTGCCGTTGGTGCGCCGAATACCGAGGTCCAGGCCTTCTCGAGGACACCGACGAGGACGGCGTCGGTCGACCAGCGGTACTTGCGGCGGTGCGGTGCCAACGCCTCCAACACCGGGCCAAGCTCCATCAGCGCGTGTTCCGATGCCGGAGCCTCGGCCGATCCCTCGGGGTCGACGTGGGTGGATGGCGGCGTCTGCCACCATGTCGTGAACCCTCTCATCGCCGCGGCGGCCACGGTCCGCCACTGGAGGGGTTCGTCGACGACGGCCTCCAGGGTTCGTGGCGACCAATCGGTGGCTTGCGCAGCAGCGCCGGCGAGGACAGCGTGGTACTCCTCGCTGAGGTCACGGAGCAAAACCACGCTCGCCATGCCATCGAAGGCCACGTGGTTGCACAACACCGCCAACTGCACGCCTCCCGGGATGGCTGTCAGCCGCAGTCCCACCGGTGGGTCCTCGTGTCGGGGTTGGCTGACGTCCGGACCGAGCGGGGGAGACCCGGTGGGTTGCCAGGTGTCCTTACGGCGAACGCAGCTGAGGATGGGATGCCTGACGGCGAGTCTCCTCCAGGCCTCGCCCAGTGCCTCCTCGTCGATGTCGCCCTGCAACTCGACGATCGCCTCGAATCCGACAGCAGATGTCTCGTCGAGCATTGCCATCGCCCGATCGAGCAGACCGACAGCGAAGTAGGAGGGCTGCGAAGACGCGAACCCACCCTCTTGTACTAGCTTTGGTGGCTCCCAGGACACAAATGGGAGGATACGGGTGCCCGCTTATGCCCTTCTGAGTCTCCGTGGTCGGAAGTACGGAGACGATTGGGAGCCGGTTTGGCGTTTCTTGCAGGACCGGCATGATTTTCCCGGACCGCTTGGCCTCGACGAGGCGGTGGACGAGATCGTCGCGAAGTTGAAGGAGAAGCAGAGCCTCGTCCCGGGCCAAGTGGCGCCAACTGTCTACGAGCTCTTGGGCGAAGCAGGCCAAATCGGCCTCAGACCGGATCACATCGCAAGTCTCTCCGCGATCGTGGAGCCCGAGGAAGAGCGTCGCTTGAAGCTGCTGCATCACGCCAGCGAGATCCTGGGGTGGGATCAGGAGGCGATCGGTGAGTGGGGTGACATCCCCAGGTCCGGAGCATCGGACGATTCAGAGGGGTCTCGGGCGGCGGTCCCCCCGGTGACTCTCCTCGACGAACAGGCGCACGTGTCGTTGCACCAATGGACAAAGGCCCTCTCCGATGCCGGGCTCCTCACCACGGCGCCCGCGCCCGATGCGCCCGCCTGCACGTCTGCGAATGTCGATGGCGGCTCCGACGGTCGAGCGACGACGGTCTTTGGCAGGTTCGAGATCGAAGCTGAGTTGAACGATCTGAGATATGCCACCGACCCGATGAACTGGCCAGACTGCAGCTGGTTCTTCATCTCGATGACCCAGCAAGGTCCCGTCACCTCCCTCCAGCCCCCTGACGACGTCGGCAACACCGCCTACACGTGTCCTCTCGAGGAGAAGGTGGGAATGGAAGACGTGCTGACGGTGAGCACACCTCTGACCACGCGCTACTTCGTCGGGACGGACTCGGTGGGCATGGAGTTCGACCTCACGCCCGGCACCGGCGGCGACGGCAAGATCGACGTCGACCATGGCTATCTGCTGGCAGAGAAGCACCCGACCGATTCGACGAAACTCATCGTCACCTCGCAAAAGACTTTCAGCTTCGTTGGGCTCGACGATCTGCCATTCTCTTTTCTGTGTGAGTTCGGTTGGGTCGACATGATGAGGGCAATGGCACAGTGCCGCGCCCCTGGTGGAGGAACACCATGAAAAACCGCAAAGACACGTGGAAGAGCTTGGGCGACTACTTCGAAGCGATGACGGACCTGACTGCCGAGACCGTCAAAGACGTCGCCAAAGAGTGGGGCGAGATGTGGAATGCCGAGGACGACAAGAGAGCAGCCGACTCAGCATTCGATGCCATGAAAGAGAGCATAGGCGTTGGCGTCCGGGCATCCGCCAAGGCGTGGGTGGCGACCCGTCAACTCATGCTCGATCTCGCCGAGTGATCAACGGAGGGGAGTAGTCCACGCACATGCCGGAGCTTCCGAGGTTCAGAGATCTGGTAGCAGAGGCCCTCACTGATCACGGAAGGGCCACGGCCGACGTGCTCAGGAAGGCAGGTCGGGGCGAGACGATCGACGTGGCTGCCGAGACCGCACAGTGTCTCGGCGACCTGGCTCAGACGGGAGCGCGCTTTTTCTTGTTCTGGGACAACATCGCCACGTTGTTGGCCGCAGAGGGCGGCGAGCCCTTGACCTTTCCGAAACCACGACCCTGCCCGCCCGGCGAGAAACGCAAATTCGCGCTCCGGATCAGGAACGTCGGAACGCCCACTGTTCAGTCGGGATTGAGACGAAGGGGCGAGCAGGCAGACACCATCGAGGCCAAAGCAATCACGGCGCAAGTGGTCAACGGCGAGGTGACCGTCGAGGTCGATTGTGGCGGCGCCACGAGGGGGCTCTATGAAGGCAAACTCGCCGTGGTCGACGCGGACGGGAACCAGGTCACAAGAACCTACAACGTCTACATAGACCCAGGGGCCTGAGCCCGATGGCCAGAGAATCTGCCCTGCTCGACACGACGCACCGCGACACGTTGCGCAGGCCGACTGTGCTCGTCTGTGACCTGGTTGCCTCGACCGCCATAGCCGAACAGATCGGAGAAGAGCCACTATGGGACCTGCTCCTCGAGTATCAGGACGCCTGCAGCGAGGTCATTCACCGCTATGACGGGACGGTCTACAAGAGGCTGGGCGATGGCCTACTCGCGCTGTTCGGCATCCCCAGAGCCCACGAGAACGATGCCCGTCGCGCCGTGCATGCAGCCCTCGCCCTGGTCGCCGCGGTCAGTCAGCTGGCCGAAGGCGTCCAGGCCAGACACGGGGTCGATCTCGCGCTGCGGGTCGGTGTCCACACCGGTGACGTCGTAGTGGGTGAGATTGGTGGATCGCTCGAGGTAGCGGGGAAGGCGGTTCACCAGGCGGATCGCTTGCAGTCGCTGGCCGAACGAAACGGTGTGATCATTTCGAGTGACACCGCCGACCTGCTCGGCGACGAGTTCGAGCTGCGTCCTCGCGGTGAAGTCGACCTCCGCGGCCTCAGCAGCACCGCCACTACCTACGACGTGATCAAGGCGCGGGACGCTGCAAGGTCGGTGGCGATCGAGCCCTTGGCCATGGTGGGACGGGCCGAGGAGAGGGCAGTCGTCGGTGCTGCATGGAAGGCTGTGGTGAACGGCGGTTCCCGTGTCCTCCTCATCACTGGCGAAGCGGGAATCGGGAAGTCACGTCTGGCCCGATTCGCCCGCGACCACGCAGCGCGAGAAGGTGGAGTGCCGATCGAGGGTGAGTGTTCTCCCTATCACGCCGACATCCCATTCCACGTCATCGGTCGTATGCTCGCCCGCCATCTGGCCCTCGACCCGGAGGCATCGCAACCCGAGATCCTCGCCGCGCTCGCCGATTCCGTCGCCGCTGCCGGTCTCGACCCACGCCAGGCTGTCCCGCTGCTCGCCCCGATCATGTCTGTGGATCTCGACGCCGAATACGACACGCTCGAGCTCTCCCCCCGGGAGGTGGCCGAAGAGACCACCGACGTGATCCTGAGGTGGTGGTTCGGCCTCGCCGAGAACGAGGCGAGGGCCATCGTCATAGAGGGTCTGGAGAATGCGGACCCATCGACCATGGACCTGGTGAATCGAGCCGTATCGGAGGGGTTGGGCCCTGGAACCTTCCTGATTCTGACCTCGCGCCCGTGCTCGGACCTGCCTGACGTCGGTCCCGAGGACTCGATCGAGCTTGCACCGCTTCCCGATGATGATTCCCGCGAGCTCTTGGAGGCGCTCAGTCCGGGAATCGAGGATTCGGCCGACGACCTGATCGAGCTGAGTGGGGGAAACCCCCTCTTCCTCAAGGAGTTGGCCTCTGCTCATGGCAAGTCCGGTCGTGTTGTCCCCGGCGGGTTGCGCGACCTGCTCATGGCCCGTCTCGATGCGGCCGGAGACCTGGAGCTGGCGCAAACAGCTGCCGTGGTGGGAAGGACCATCGATCCCCACCTGTTGGAAGCCGTGGCCGGAAACGGGAGGCTCGCCAACCGTATCGACAAGCTCGTGGATCAGGGCATCCTCGCATATCACAACGACCACAGGGGAAGACGTCTCCGATTCGTCCAACAGCTCCTCGGTGAGACGGCCTACGCCTCCCTTCCGACACGGGATAGGCAGTCCGTCCACTCCAGGCTGGCCGACATATACCTGGCCGGCGAGGGCGGGCTGGAGAGTGCCAGCTTGGCCGCTCTTCATCTCGATCGCGCCGATCGCTACGCCGAGGCGGCCGAGGCGTATCTCGAAGCCGCGGACGCAGCTTCGTCGCGCGGAGCCTTCTCCGAAGCCCTGAAGCTTCTCGATCGGGCCCAGCAGTTGGCTGACGAAGAGCTGCCTGAGAGGGGCCGGGAGCTGAAAAGGGTTGCGATCTTGCGTACGTCGTTCGTCCTCATCGCCAAGGAGGGCTTCCGCTCGGAGTCGGCGAACGCGGCGGCATCCCAGGCCCTGGAGCTGGCTTCGGCTGACTCGGTGATTCACTCGGCGGGCCCTCGTCTGGCCGCGTTCTCGCAAGCGACCATCCTTGGGCAGCGATCCGAGGCCGGCGAGATCATCTCCGGTCTCGAGGCCGATCTGCAGACTGCGCCCGACTCGGATCGCATCCAGATAGAGGCCGAAGTCGTATTCGCCCGCGCTCTGCACGACTTCGGACTTGGGCGATTCACCGCCTCGCGCATGAGTTTCGAGAGGGCCCTCGAGAGCTATCACGGCGCCCCTCGCCACGGTGCGCCGTGGCCCGAGTACCCCCTACCCACGAGTCTCCCGGCCACGGCGCACGCCCAATTGATCCCCATCTACTGGATTCAGGGCGAGCGTTCGCTATCGGAGAGAGCTGCCAGACGAGCCAAGGCGGCGGCAGCCGACCTGACCCCTCCGATGGACGCCTTCAACATGGCGTACGCGGTTGGTTACGTCGGTTGGGTCCACCTCATGGACGGCGACCTGGCCAAGGCGCGCCAGGCCCAGCGAGAGCAGGGCGACATCGGGCGTGAGCACGGATTCGTCATGTGGGAATCGCTGGCCGATGCCTTCGAGTCGGTGGCGGCGGCGCAATTGGAGCCCACAGACGAGCTCGCCGACGAGTTGGCGATGCGGCGGGAGCAAGCTGCGATGAACGCCGGCTCCTCGTTTCAGCCGTACCTGTTGGCGACCGAGGGTGAGATTCGTTGGCGCGCCGGTCATGTGGAGCGGGCGCTGGAACTGCTCGACGAGTCGCTTGCGCTGGCCGCGTCGACATCAGAGTTCATTTATCTCCCCGAGACTCATCGAATCAGGGCAAGGGCCCACGCCGACCCCGATCATGCCCGAGACGACCTCGAGAGAGCATGGGATGTGGCCGTCTCACAGGATGCTCACGTCTTTGCCCTTCGCGCTGTCATCGACATGGGAACCAGGTTGGGCCGAGCTCCAGGGGACCTGGGGGAACGGATCAACCGGGTCCTCGACGCAATGGGTGAGCCCGAGACCTACAAGGAACACGCTCCTGCCCAGCGGCTCCTGGCCTCGCTGGAATGACGGCCACCTCGGACTCTTCAGGGCGTCGCAGGATCGCCATCCTCGGCGGAGGCATGGCCGGTCTGACGGCGGCGTGGAGACTGAGCGAGCCTGGCTGGGAAGACAGATTCTCCCGGATCACGGTTTATCAGCGCGGCTGGCGGCTGGGCGGCAAGGGGGCCAGCAGCAGAGGCGCCAATGGTCGCATCGAGGAACATGGGCTCCACATCCTGCTCGGCTACTACGAGAACAGCTTCCGTGTCGTTCGCCAGGTCTACGAGCAGCTCGACCGCGCGTCTACGGCACCGGACACACCCATCAAGAGCTGGACCGACGCCTTCCAGCCGGTCTCGAACGTGGGCTTCGAGGACTTCGACGGGACACGTTGGAAGCACTGGGTGGCCACATTTCGCCCCAACGGCGAACTTCCGGGTGAGGACCACGCCGAGTCGGGGGCGATGACGATGGCCGAGTTCGTCTCTCGATCGCTGCGGCTGGTGGCCGACTTCTACGGCTCACTCGCCACGCCACCGCCCCGACATGGACTGGTCCTGTCGGCGCGTCCGGAGCCACCATCTGATGTTCGGAGCAGCTGGCAGTTGGCAATGGACGCGGTCATCCCCTCCCTCATCGCGGGGGCGACTCAGGCGATCTCGATGATTCAACACGCCCGCAGGTCGGTCTCGGTCGAGTACGGGTTCCTCCAATCTCTCGGAGCCGCTCTGGACGGACTGCACTCCGCTTTCCGCGACCTGGCGCTGCAGGATGACCGGGCGCGGCGTCTTTGGTCGCTTCTCGACCTGGTGATGACCACTACCCGGGGCATCCTCGCCGATGGTCTCCTGCTCGACCCCAGGGGGTTCACCGCCATCAACGACCACGACTACCGCGATTGGATCCGGCGGCACGGCGCGTCGGAGGAGACCGTCGACTCGGCGCTGGTGCGGGGCATGTACGACCTCACGTTCGCCAACCACCACGGCGATCCCGCCAGACCGCGATTCGCCGCGGGAACCGGTCTGTTCCTGTCGGGCAAGCTGTTCTTCGACTACCGCGGATCGATTTTCTGGAAGATGACGGCCGGCATGGGTGACGTGCTCTTCGCGCCCATGTATCAGGCTCTGACCGAGCGTGGCGTGGAGTTCGAGTTCTTCACTCGTGTCGACTCCCTGGGTCTCGACCAAACGAGCCAATCGATCGAGACTGTGGAGATCGGACGTCAGGTCGACATCCCGGGCGGAGCCGCTGCTTACCAGCCGCTCGTCGATGTTGGCGCCCTACCGTGCTTTCCCGATCGACCCCGAGCCGAGATAGTCGGCACCGATGACGACTCGCTGGAGTCGTTCTGGTCGGAACGGCCGGATCAGCGACGGGAAACCCTGCGGCGTGGACAGGACTTCGACGACATCGTCCTCGCCATCCCGGTCGGGATGCATCGCTTCATCTGCAACGAGTTGATCGACGCCAGCCCGGCGTGGGCGGAGATGGTCGACCGGGTCGAAACCACGGCCACCAAGGCGATCCAGCTCTGGCTCGCCGACAACGTGACCGGGGTCCCTTCGGAGCGAAGCGTGACCATGACCGGTTATGTCGAGCCGTTCGACACATGGTCGTCGATGGATCACCTCCTCCGCCACGAGGACCGGCATCCCAACCGCAAGCCGGCCTCGCTCGTGTATCTCTGCAACACGATGCCCACCAGCTGGCCAACCGACCCGAGCGATATCGGCTACACCAAACGCCAGAACGAGCTGGTGAGAGAAGAGGCGATCGGGTTCCTCGACAACGAGCTGGTCGACATCTGGCCGGCGGCCCGGGACCCGGAATCCGGCGGCTTCCGCTGGGACCTGCTCGTGGGGGACGACCGCGACACCGGGCCGAACCGCTTCGACAGTCAGTACTGGCGAGCCAACGTCGACCCATCGGACCGTTACGTCCTGTCGCTACCGGGTTCGGAGCGGTATCGACTCCGCCCCGACGAGAGTGGTTTCGAGAACCTGTTCCTCGCCGGGGACTGGACCGACTCCGGTCTCAACGCCGGCTGTCTCGAAGCGGCCACCATGTCGGGATTGCAGGCGGCGAATGCCGTGCTCGGCGTGCCTCGATGGGCCGACATCAAGGGCTTCTACCCGCGAGACGACCCACGGATATGAGCGGGCGGAGCGCGCACGAGGTCAGACGGGAAGCCTTCGAAGCCGCGGCGGTTGCCGTTGACCGATTCCTCGAGCGCGTCGGCGATCCTGTTTCGGGCGGGGTAAACGACCTCGGAACCGTCGCCTGGGATCGTTTTCGCTCCGAGCTGGCGAGGGTCGTCGACCTCAATCTCGAAACGGTGAGGAATGCGTTCGGCCTCTACGGGAGCTTGATCGGACCGGAGTCACTCAAACCCGATCCAACCGGGAGTCGGCTCGTCTTCAGCCCTGGGGCACCTGGATCAGAAGCGGGAGCAGTTCTCTGGCTTCACAACTTCGACGACGCCCCGATCGTGAACGTCGGCCTGGTCGGGTCGCGACTCTCGACCAACGGAGGGGAGGCCATCGACAACCCTGGCTGGTCATTCACGCCCGCCACCGTTTCCGTACCGCCACGGTCGGCGTTGCCGGTCGTGGTCACCGTCCCGATACCCGATGGCGCGGCTGGTGGATCCTACGGAGGCACGATCACCGCGAAGACCCGACCAGCAGACCCGATCGAGGTTCGCGTGGATGTGATCGTCATGGGCCCCGTGGCCCACGACTCATGGTGACCACGGCGACGCCGTTCATGATCGACTACCTGGAGGGCGTGCGTTCGGGCGTTGCCGATGCGGTGGCGGCGACTCTTCCCGAGGGCGGACCGCGAGGCAACCTCTATGAGCCACTCGCTGAGTTCGTGGGTCGATCGGGCAAGTCACTACGGCCGGCCCTGTGCATCGCGGCAGCTCGCGCCCATGGGAGCACCACGGGGCGGGCACTGCCCTCGGCGGTCGCCCTGGAGTTGCTCCACAATGCGTTCCTCATCCACGACGACGTCGAGGACGGGAGTGTCTCCCGCCGCGGGTTCCCGACCATGCACACCGAGCACGGTGTGCCCATTGCCGTGAACGTGGGAGACGGCCTGGCCGCCCTAGCACTGCAACCGCTGACGCAGAACGTGGGTGTTCTCGGTTCGTCGATGCACAACCGCGTCATGGCGGAGTTCAACGAGCTGCTCAGAATGACGATCGAGGGTCAGGCCGTCGAACTGGGATGGAGGGCCAGCAACACCACCGAGCTGACCAGCCAGGACTATCTGGAGATGGTCGCCCTGAAGACGTGTGCATACACGACGATCTTTCCCTTGCGGATCGGAACTCTGATCGGTTCGTGGGGCCGCGGGGACCTCTCGGTCGTGTCTGAGTTCGGGCTCTATCTCGGGTCAGCCTTTCAGATCACAGATGACGTGCTCAATCTCACCGGTTCCGAGGAGTTGTACGGCAAGGAGATCGACGGCGACATCGCCGAGGGAAAGCGGACGCTGATACTCATTCACTTGCTGTCGGCGGTGGAAGGGCCGGAGAAGGAGTTCCTGGTCGGCTTTCTCGATGGAGGTCGCGAGAGCCGATCGGGCGACGACACGGAGACCGTCCGGGCGATGATGGACGAGAGCGGAAGCATCGAGTACGCCCGCGAATACGCCCGGGCCCTCGCCGAGAAGGCCGCATCGTCGTTCGACGACGCTTTCGGGGCACTGCCCGATAGCCCCGACCGTCGCTTTCTCTCCGAGGTCGTGGATTTCGTCGTGTCCAGAAACCTCTGACCGGGTCATCGGTATCGTGCCGCCCATGCCAGACGACATCGCCGGGCTGGTCGATGCGGTCAGACGTCACTACGACGACGGTTGCTTCGCTTGCGGGCGCGACAACCCCATCGGACTTCATCTGGACGACTTCAGGGTCGACGACAGAGAGGTCAGTGCGCGATTCACCCCCAGACCCGAGTACCGGGGGGCCGGGAAGGCCCTCCACGGGGGTGTAGCCGCCACCGCCCTCGACGAGATCCTGGTGTGGGCCGGGATCCTGACAGAAGGGGTCCTCACTGTCACCGGCAACCTCGGGCTCCGCTACCACCGCCCGGTCCACGTCGATGAGCTCATCGTCGTCTCGGCCACCGTGGACAACCGCAGCGGACGTCGTCTCGAGATGTCGGGCGAGTTGATGGTCGGCGACGAGCCCAGGGTGAGAGCCAGCGGGCTGTACCTGGTCACCGCATCGGTGGAGGAGATGCTGGCAGGGCACACCGCTTCCACCGAACGCTCCACGTGACCTGTCCCGCCTGCCCGCAGTGACATACCTGTCGCATCTGGAATGTGGCAACTGCTCGGCCCGACACGAGTCCGACCGGCTGCAATCCCGATGCGTCTCATGTTCCGGTCCGCTCCTGGCCCGCTATCGGTTGACCGACGCGCTTCCGTCGCTGGAGGAGGTCCTGTCCCGTCCCCCGGGCCAGCACCGCTTTCACGAGGTGCTTCCCAACGCCACAGGCCCCGACACACCCACTCTCGGTGAGGGGGCGACGCCTCTGCTCGCCGCACCGGGCCTGGGGCCGGCGGTGTGGGTGAAAGACGAAGCGCAGAACCCGACCGGCTCGTTCAAGGCCAGGGGGATGGCCGTGGCGCTGGCCCGCAGCGTCGAGCTGGGAGCCACCCGTTTTCACCTGCCCTCCAACGGGAACGCCGGGGCCGCCGCAGCGGCCTATGCCGCTCTTCACGGGGTGACTGTGACCGTGACGATGCCGGCCAACACGCCCGAGGTGCTCGTGGCGATGGCGGAGCTCTCCGGGGCTGAGGTGATCGGGGTGGAGGGCACGATCGCCGACGCCGCTGCCCTACTCGCTGACCGGCCCGGATTCTCGCTTGCCACCCTCGCGGAGCCGTATCGCATCGAGGGGAAGAAGATGATGGGCTACGAGGTGGTCTGGGATCTGGGTCGTCTTCCCGACGTCATCTTCTACCCGACCGGCGGTGGGACAGGTCTGGTCGGGATGGTCAAAGCCTTCGACGAGATGGAACAGCTCGGCTGGATCGACTCCGAGCGTCCCAAGATGGTGGCAGTCCAGTCGGATGCATGCGCCCCGATCGTCCGTGCCTTCAACTCCGGGGCGGTCGAGGCGGACCCTTGGGACGATCCGGGGGAGACCAAGGCTTTCGGGCTGCGGGTCCCGTCGGCCATCGGGGACCGGCTCATGCTCTCCGGTCTGAGAGACACGGGCGGGACGGCTGTCGCCGTGTCCGAGGACGAGTTGGCTCGGGGCACCCGGCGACTGGCGTCCGCGACGGGAATCCTGGGATCACCCGAAGGCGGTGCCTGTCTCGCCGCGTACGAGATCCTGCTCGACGACGGATGGCTGACGCAACGAGACGAGGTCGTGCTGTTCAATACCGGCGCCGCTGCCAACTACCACTGATCGGCAGAACTCCGAGCGCTACGACCTTGGCCCCCGGGCACGCCTTGGAAGTGTCAACGCCTGGCATACTCGCACAATGAGTCACGACCCTCGAGAGGTCGGCGGTCGCTGGCAGTCGCTCAAGGCCGACTTCGAGCCGGGGGCGATCGCATCCACGTTGACCACGGGAATCGTCCTCGGTCTCGTCAATGCCCTGCTCACCATCGCCCTGATCTCGCTGATATTCAGGGGAGACCTGCGAGATGCCCTCCCGATGGGGGTCGGTCTCGGTTTGGTCTCATCTGCCGCCCTCGCCTTCGTTGTTGCCCTGGGCAGCAGTTTTCCCGGCCTCTACGCCGGAATCCAGGATGCGTCGTCGGCCATCATCGGGATCAGCGCGGCGTCAGTGATCGGCGTCGTCATCGGCTCTCGATCCCTCGACACCGTGCTGGCAATGATTGCTGTGACCTCGCTGGCCACCGGTCTCGTATTCCTGGCGATGGGATACCTGGGATGGGGAGAGATAGCGAAGTTCGTGCCCTTCCCGGTCATCGGGGGTCTGTTGGCGGGCACGGGCTATCTGATCCTCATCGGGTCGCTGGGCATTCTCGGTGTCGGCTCGCCGGCCGACGCGGCCGCGTCCGAGTCGGCGGGTCTCCTGTGGCCGGCCCTCGTGGTGGCCGTTCTCTTCTTCCTGTCGACTCGCAGGGGCTGGGGCTCCCGCGCCTACCTCCTTCTACTCGTCGCCGCCATCGTCGGTTTCCACATCGTCGTGGGTGTTCTCGGCCTGCCAAGAAGTGAAACATTGGACAAGGGGTGGCTGCTGGGGCCCTTCCCCGAGGGCGGGCTCTGGCCCGGGTCGGTGGTTGGGGCGCTGGCCGACGCAGACTGGGCAGCCATCGCCGGGGAGATGACCGGCTTGGTCACGATCCTGCTGATTCTCCCGATCACGCTGCTTCTGTACATCAGCGCACTCGAAGTGGAGACCAAAGCCGACGTCGATATGAACCGTGAGCTGCGAGCCACCGGCTGGGCGAACCTCGTCGCCGGGACCATCGGGGGCCCGCCGGGCTACATGTATCTCGCAGACACCGTCATCACCGCCAGACTCGTCGGGCCGAGACGGGGCGCGGCCGTGGTGGCACCCCTCGCAATAATCGGGGTGGTCGCAGTCGGTGGGGCCGCACTGGAGCTGCTTCCCCAGTTCGTGATAGGCGGCATGTTGCTGTTCGTCGGTGCGGAATTCATCTACGAGTGGCTGTGGGTGTCCCGACGACGCATGGCGGTGCCCGACTACGTGCTCCTGTGGGCAATCGTCCTGATCATCGCCACTGTCGGCTTC
>DASUUP010000332.1:0-12425 GCA_036373995.1 Acidimicrobiia bacterium | reverse complement strand
AGCGTCGGCCCACTCGTCCCATATCGTGACACCTTGCTCCTGGAGCCATCTCACGTTCGTCGAGCCACGCAGGAACCAGAACAGCTCCCCGATCACAGACCGGAGATGCACCTTCTTGGTGGTGACGACGGGGAACCCGTCTTTGAGATCGAACCGCATCTGGTGACCGAAGACGGAGAGGGTTCCGGTGCCGGTTCGGTCGGACTTCTCGACTCCCTCGTCCATGACACGCTTGAGGAGGTCGTGATACTGCAGCACCGCGCCACCGTACCGAGACACGTCGCCGGGGCCGAGTCATTCGGCCGCGTTTGTTTCCCACTCTGGGTTCTCGAACCGTCCTGTGCGGGTTTGTCGCAGCTCTATTGCCATCGATCCGCACAGAATGGTTTTTGGGCCGGGTTAGGGTTTCGGTCATGGCCCAATTCGATGTCGACGCGATGCTCGAGCGCTACAAGCAGCGCGCCCAAGCAGTCCGTGACCGGCCCCTGCCACCGGTGGCCGGTGAGGAGCGGAAGAAGTTCATCAACCAGGCCGAGAGGGACTACACCGACTACGCCCTGATCGCCAACGCCACCTGGGAGATCGACGACACCCACCTGGTCTTGAAGATCCCGCTCCAGGGCAACGCCTAGAAAGGCCCACCGGATGCTCGACAAGCGTCTGGTGATCGTCTCCGGCAAAGGCGGCGTCGGGAAGTCGGCGGTCGCCACCGGGCTCTCGTTACTCGCCCAACGCCACGGTCTGAGGGTGCTCATCATCGAGATGGAGACGGGTGGCGGGCTGCCCGCCCACTTCGGGACCGGACCGCTCGGCTTCGAGCCGACGGAGGTGAGGCCCGGTCTCCATGCCATGCAGATGGTCCGCTCAGAGGCCCTCCTCGAGTATCTCCAGCTCCAGTTGAAGCTGCCTGGTATGGGTCGGTTCGGTGCCGTCGCCCGCGCCTTCGACGCCCTCGCAACCGCCGCGCCCGCAGTCAGGGAGATCGTGACCATCGGGAAGATCCTCTGGGAGGTCAGGGAAGACCGCTGGGACATGGTCATCGTCGATGCGCCACCTACCGGCCAGATTGCCAGCTACTTGCGGGCACCGCAGAGCATCTCCGAGTTAGTGGCCACCGGCCGGATCCGGTCCCAGGCCGATTGGATGGCCGAGACCCTGAGGGATCCTGCTCGAACCGAGCTCGTGCTGGTCACCCTTCCCGAGGAGCTCCCGACGGCCGAAACCCTGGAGACGGTGCACTGGGTTGAAGAGACCGGTGTCGTCAGCAGACCAACCATCATCACCAACCGCGTCCTGGAGGAGCTGACCGTGAAGACACCGGCCAGTGGCGTTGCCGCCGAGATCGCCGCGCTGCACAAGTCGCTGTGGTCAGAACAGCAGCTTTGGCTGGGGAAGCTGCCTCCGAACATGACGCTGCCTCACATGTTCGGGTTGTTCACCCCGACCGAGATCGCAGCGCACATCAGCGACGACCTGGAGGGGCTGGCATGACCCACACCGTGTTGGTCACCGGTGCCGGCGGGGTGGGCAAGACCACGTTCTCGGCGGCCCTCGCGGTCACCGCGGCCCGAAAGGGCGTGCGGACTCTGGTGGTGACGGTCGACCCGGCGAGACGTCTCGCCTCGGCGTTGGGGGTCGCCGATCTGGGAGACGAGCCCCAGCCCCACGACGACGAGCCCAACCTCTGGGCGGCGATGCTCGACTCGGCAGCGTCGTGGCGGGCCGTCGCCATGCGCCACGCCGACCCCGATGTGGCGACCCGACTCGCCGACAACGAGTTCTTCCAGGCCGCTTCGGAGCACTTCCCGGCGTCACAGGCATATGCGGCCGCAGACCAGGCGGCCACGTTCGTCCAGGCGCGCGCCTGGGACATGGTCATCGTCGACACCCCTCCTTCCGGAGGCGGCATCGACTTCTTCACGGCCCCGGCGCAGATGGCCGACCTGGTCGGGGGCCGACTCCTCCGCTGGATAACCGGCGGCCCCCTCCCCGGTCGCCGGTTCTTCTACGACCGCGCCGCCCGGCCGATGCTGCGGATCGCCGACACCATCCTGGGCTCGGGACTGCTGGAGAGAGTCTCCGAGTTCCTCGTCGATCTGCGCACCACATACGACGGTGTCGCCCGGAGAGGCCGCGAGATCGAAGGCGTGCTCAGAGAAGCCTCGATCCTCGTCCTCACCACCGCCGATCCGGCTCCGGTGACCGAGGCGGTCCGCTTCTACCGCCAGCTCCCCGACCTGGCCTCGGTCCCGGAGGCCGTTGTCTTCAACAGGGCTCTGCCACCGGCATGGGCCGGTGTCGACATCGACCCGGGGTGGTCGGCCGGGATCTCCCGCGTCGTGCAACAGTGGAGTGCGGAGACCTTGCGCCAGGCAGACGCCCGCGAGGAGTTCTCCGCCCGCTATGGGGCCAGGGTGGCGATGGTGCCCTGGCAGGCAAACCCGCCGACCGACCTGGCCAGCCTCTCCGCCCTGCTGGACGAGTCCGACGGCATCCCCTGGGATCGCCTCCTCCCCTGACCAACCGCCACCTTCCGCAACTCTCAACACCTCGTAGGCTCTTCGTATGGCAAAAGGCGCAGCATTCTTCGATCTCGATCGAACCCTCATCTCGGGTGCCTCCGCGTTCCCATTCGCCGTCGAGGCATGGCGTCAGGGAATGGCGACCCGCGCCGACATCGCACGTTGGACCCGTGAGGCGGTGAGCTTTCTCATCGCCGGAGACAAGGGGGAAGGAACCTCCATCGACATCCGCACCGAGTTTCTCGCCCGGATCGAAGGGGCATCGGTCGCCGACCTCGACACCATCGGCCAGGCCGTTCTCCCCAAACTCATCGACCGGGTGCGGCCCGAGTCGCGCAAGCTGATCTCGATGCACCACGAATCGGGACGTGACACCTGGATCGTGTCCGCCAGCCCGCAGAGGATTGTCGAGCCGCTCGCCGCGTCGCTGGGCATGACGGGAGCCATCGGCACCGAGGGCACGATCGTCGACGGTCGCTACACCGGTGAGCTGGAGGGGACGTTCATCTACGGGCCCGGCAAAGCCGACGCCATCGAGAAACTGTCCGGCGACCGGGGTTACGACCTCAAGCTGAGCTACGCCTACTCCGACTCGGTGTCCGACCTCCCCATGATGGAGCTGGTTGGCCATCCGGTTGCGGTCAACCCCGACTCTGAGCTGGACGCGCTGGCCCACGAGCGGGGCTGGCCGATCGTCATCTTCGCCAGGAAGACGAAGCGCGCCTTCGCAACCAGTGGCGTGATCGCCGCCTCGATGACGGCGGCTGGCGTCGCCTACACCATCGGCCGCAAACACGGCCGCACCTCCGCCCTCGCCTCGATCGGCCGCTTGCGGTTGGTCCGCCGCTGATCGCTAGCCCCACATCGTGCCCCCGTGCAGCACGTTGCGCTGAGCGCAACGTTGTGCCCGCGGGCACAACGAAGGAGACGGCTAGTTGAGGATGGCCTTGGGGCCCAACAGCTCCTTGAGCTCGGCGAAGAGGGCGGAGCGGGGCTCGACCTTGTGGTCGTCACCCAGACGGAGGACCTTGGTGTCGCCGTGGTCGCTCAGGTTGAGAAAGACCGTCGCCGAGCCCGGGTGGTTGCGGAGGATCGTCTTCAGGTTGGCGACGACCTCGGGGGTGAGACGCTGTGCGGGAACGCCGAGGCGGACGGCCGAGTCGTCCCGGACATGGAGCTCTTTGATCTCCCGGGAAACCACCTTGACGTCGTCGCCGCGATGGTCGAGGTGGCCGGACACCACCAGCACGGCATCCTCGACGACCAACGGCCCGTAATCGTGGACCGTCTTGGGGAAGACGATCACCTCGACGGATCCCTCCAGATCCTCGAGCTGGAAGAAGAGCATCGGGTCGCCGTTCTTGGTCCAGCGTCGGGTGATGGCGCCGACGATGCCTCCCACGGTCACCGATGACCTGTCGGTGAGCTCGTCGAGCTCGGCGATCGTCGTCGTGGTCGATGCCGCCAGCGAGGCGCCCACCGAGAGAAGGGGGTGGTCCGAGACGTACAGACCCAGCATCTCCTTTTCGAAGGCGAGCTTGATCTTCTGCGACCACTCCTCGGTGGGGATTTCGAAGTCCTGTGTCGATTCCACTTCCGTGTCACCGGCGAAGAGGGAGTACTGGCCCATCTCCTCGTTGCGCCGACGCTCCACGGTGGCGTCGAGCACCAGCTCGTGCATGAGGGTGAGGCCTTTCCGGGTGTGGCCCAGGGCATCGAAAGCCCCGGCCTTGATCAACGACTCGACCGTGCGTTTGTTCAACGCCGACAAGTCGACCCGGTCGACGAAGTCCATGAACGAATCGAATGGGCCATCCCGACGGGCCTCGACGATCTTGTCGACCACGCCCTCGCCGACATTGCGCACCGCGGACAACCCGAACCTGATGCGACCGTCGTGAACGGTGAAGTCGGTCTCGCTCTCGTTGACGTCGGGCACCAGCACCTCGATGCCCATCTGCCGGCACTCGTTGAGATAGATGGCGGTGCGGTCCTTGTCCCTCTTGGTCGCCGTCAGCAGCGACGCCAGGTACTCCGCGGGGTAATGAGCCTTCAGATAGGCGGTCTGATACGCAACGAGCCCGTATCCGGCGGCATGGCTGCGGTTGAAGCCATAGCCGGCGAAGTGCCCGATGAGGTTGAACATCTCTCGCCCGGTCTGCTCGCTGTGGCCTTGTGAGACGCAGCCGGCGACGAACTTCTCCTCCTCGGCTGCCATCACCGACTTGATCTTCTTGCCCATGGCCCGGCGCAGGTTGTCGGCATCGGCCATCGAGTAGCCGGCCAACTCCTGGGCCACCATCATCACCTGCTCCTGGTACACCATGATCTGATAGGTGTCGGCGAGCTTCTCGGTGACCGCCGGGTGCAGCTCCTCGACCGGGGCCCTGCCGTTCTTCCGGTCGGCGTAGAGGTTGTGCATGTTGGCACCCATCGGCCCGGGGCGGAACAGGGCAACCAGTGCGATGACATCCTCGAAGCTATCCGGCTGAAGCGAGCGGATCAGCGCCCGCATCGCGTTGCCCTCCATCTGGAAGACTCCGATGGTGTTGCCCGATTGGAGCAGCTCGAAGGTCTTGGCGTCGTCGAGCGGGATGTTGTCTATGTCGATCCGCTCTCCCCTCGACTCCTCCAACAGCTCGAGACAGCGCTCCATGATCGAGAGGTTGCGCAAACCGAGGAAGTCCATCTTGAGGAGACCCAGGTCCTGGACGCCATACATCTCGAACTGCGTGACGGTCTCGGCGTCCTCGCCTTTGCGCTGGACCGGGACGATGTTGATGAGTGGTTCCGGGGCGATCACGACTGCCGCGGCGTGAATCGAGTCCTGACGACGAAGACCCTCGAGCCCCCGGGCGACGTCGACCACCTCACGGACCGCGGGGTCGGCCTCGTACATCTCGCGGAGACCCTGGGCGTTGGCGTACCAGTCGCGGACCTCCGACGGCGCGCCCTGCTCCGGAGGGTTGAGGACCTGGTCGAGCGTGGGATCCTTGCCCAGGATCGACGGCGGCATGGCCTTGGCCACCCGGTCGCCGAGTGAATAGGGATGGCCCAGCACACGGGCCGAGTCACGGATGGCCTGCTTCCCCTTGATGGTGGCGAAGGTGATGATCTGGGCGACCCGGTCGTGGCCGTACTTCTCGGCGGCATAGCGGATCATCTCGCCGCGGTGGCGCTCGTCGAAGTCCATGTCGATGTCGGGCATGGAGCGGCGTCCCGGGTTGAGGAACCTCTCGAAGATCAACCCATACTTGATGGGGTCGATGTCGGTGATGCGGAGGGCGTAGGAGACGATCGAACCGGCGGCGGAGCCGCGACCGGGACCGACCCTGATCCCGTTCTCACGGGCGTGACGAATGAGGTCCCAGACGATCAGGAAGTAGGCGGGGAAACCCATTTCCTCGATGATCTTCAGCTCGTGCTCGACCCGCTCACAGACCTCGGCGCCCGGGTCTGACCCGTAACGTTCCCGGGTCCCTGCCTCCACGAGCTGACGCAGGTAGGTGACCTCGGTCTCGCCTTCGGGAACCGGGAAATGAGGCAAAAGCAGCTTGCCGAACTCGAGATCGACACTGGCCCGCTCTGCGATCGCCAGCGTGTTGTCGACCGCGCCGGGGAACCGTTCGGCGGGGAACAGCCGGCGCATCTCTTCGGCGGTCTTGAGGTAGTGCTCCGATCCCTCGAAGCGGAGCCGGCCCGGCTCGTTCCGCAACGACCCCGTCTGGATGCAGAGCAGTGCGTCGTGAGCGTCGTGCTCGGTCCGCTTGGTGTAGTGGGCGTCGTTGGTGGCCAGCAGCGGTGCGCCCACGATCCTCGAGATCTCGATGAGGTCGGCCATGATCCGGGTCTGGGCGGCGAGACCGTGATCCTGGACCTCGATGAAGAAGCTGTCCTTGCCGAAGATGTCCTGGAACCTGCCGGCTGCGGCGACGGCGGCATCGAAGTCACGAGGGGTGCCCTTGTTCCCCTCCTCGCTCATGGCATCGGGCCCGAGGAGCTGCGGTACCAGGCCCCCGAGACAACCTGAGGTGGCGATGATTCCCTCCGAGTGCCGCTCCAACAAGTCGAAGTCCATCCTCGGCTTGTAGTAGTAGCCCTCCATGAACGACTTCGAAGACAGCTGGAGGAGGTTGCGGTAACCGACGTCGTTCTCCGCCAGGAGGATCATGTGGTAACGCTTGTTCTGGTCGGAGGGCGGCCGGTCGAAGCGGGAGCCGTCCGTGAAGTAGGCCTCGATCCCGATCACCGGCTTGATGTCGTGCTGACGTGCCGCCTTGACGAAGTCGACGACCCCGTAGAGGTTTCCGTGGTCGGTGATGCCGATTGCGGGCTGGCCCAAGACCGCCGCCTCGGCGACCACGTCCTTGATCCGAGCCGCACCATCGAGGAGTGAGTATTCGGTGTGGAGATGGAGATGGGCGAAGGACACTGCTCAGAACAACTTACAAGCTTGTAGTTCCGAGAATGTAGCACCCGCCCCCCGGCCGGTCTACGTCGCGAAAACTGCGCTACATCGCGCCTACGGGTAGCACCAGCACTGCGAGGATGCCAAGCGCTCCGATTGCGATGGTCACGGCGAGACGACCGGCCAGAGCATCCTTTCTTGGAACCCGTGACCACAGTTCCCCGATCACGAACCCGGCGATCAGACCACCGAGGTGCGCCTCCCAGGCGATGCCCCCGACGATGAACGGGAGCGCAGCGTTGAGCACGAGCAGGAAACCGATCTGACGCAGGAGGTAACGGCCCTGCATCGTGTTGCGCCGGCGGACGGCGAAGTTGAACCAGATGCCGAAGAGACCGAATATTGCTCCGGAGGCGCCGACGGCGATGTCAGCCGGGCTGCCCATCAAGTAGGCGAATGCTCCACCCATCCCCGCCGAGGCGAGATAGGCGCCGACGAAAGGCCACGTGCCGACGCCACGCTCGATCTGGGGGCCGAGGACCCACAGCGCCCACATGTTGAAGAGGATGTGCATGAAGCTGGCGTGGAGGAGGATCGGGGTGAAGATGCGCCACCATTCCCCGGCCTCGACGAGAAAGTTGACCTGGGCGAGGGCACGTCCGATCGAGCTGTCGACGAGATTGCGGCCGAAACCGGTGAGGACGAAGAAGATCACCGCCAGGGCGACGAAGGTCGTCGTGGCCGGAGCACCGGAGGTACGGGTGCGTTTCGACCCGGTCGGGATGACTCTTTGGGTGCCCTCCTCCTTGATGCACTCGGGGCAGCGCTGACCGACCGAGGCGTCGATGGAGCATGACGCGCAAATGGGCCGCTCGCATCGGCTGCAACGCAGCAGCGTGTGCCGGTCGGGATGTCGGTAACAGACCGGGGCCGCGGTGGTGTGGTCCTGGGTCACAGAGGTAGAGGGTATTAGCTGCGCGGCACTAGGTCAGTCGGGCGAGGACTGCTGTCAGGTCTGGCGGCAGGGGGGATTCGACGATCATGCGTTGGCCCGATACCGGATGGGTGAACTCGAGCCTGGCCGCATGCAGGAAGGTTCGGGGCGCCCCCAGGTCCTTTCGGGTCGCCCCATAGGTGAGGTCACCGACCACGGGATGATCGATCGCCGACAGATGCACCCTGATCTGGTGGGTTCTCCCCGTCTCCAACCTCACGTCGAGCAGAGAGGCGTTGGACTCCTCGAACTCCTCGACCACCTCGTAGTGGGTGCGGGCGTACCTGCCCCCGTGCGTCACGACACGTCGGGTGGGCCGTGACGGATCCCTGGCGATCGGTGCCTCGATGGTGCCGGTGGGTGCGCCCATCCGTCCTTCCACGAGCGCCCTGTAGGTCCGACCGATGTGTCGGCGCCGGAGCTCCTCCACGAGCGCGTCGAAGGCGTGGCCGGTCCTCGCCACGAGAAGCGCGCCCGATGTGTCCTGGTCGAGACGGTGCACCAGACCCCACCGGTCGGCAGCGCCCACGCCGACCAGCTCCGGGTATCTGTGGATCAACCCGGCGGCCAGCGTCCCGCCCTGGCGTCCGCTGCCAGGGTGGACGACGAGGCCGGGTGGCTTGTCGACGACGATCACTGCATCGTCTTCGTAGAGGACATCGAAGTCCAAGGTCTCCGGCTCGAGCCGAAGGTTGCGCTCGGGCTCCTCACAGGTGATCACCTGGCCGGCGCGGACCCGGTCGGAGGCCCGGGCCGGCTGACCGTCGACCTCGGCACCGGCGTCCACGAGAGCAGACGCTCGGGCACGGCTCACGTCGAGCAGCTCGGCGATGGCCCTGTCGACCCGCTCGCCGTCGAGTGACCCTGTCACCTCGAGCTCGATCTGTCTCGCCACGCATGTATGAGTAGCAGGGCGACGGCGACCGTGACCGACGCGTCGGCGATGTTGAAGGTGGGAATGATCCAAAGCTCGATCCAGTCGATCACGGCTCCGTCGATCAGCCCGTCGCCGCGGGCGAAGCGGTCGACCAGGTTTCCGATGGCGCCACCGAGCACGAAGCCGAGGGCAACCGTCTCCAATATCGGCCGGGGAGCGGCAAGGGCAACCAGGACGACACCGGTGACGATGATGGCGGCGACGGCGATGATCGTCCCCCCGTCTTGAAAGAATCCGAATGCTCCACCTGGGTTTTCTATGTACGTGAAGCCGAAGAAGCCCGCGATGATCTCGACGGGGCTGCCGTCGAAGTGAATCGCCGCATAGCGTTTGGTCCAGAGGTCTGCGACGACGACCCCGGCGGCGATCGCCAGACTGGTGAGGTAGCGCCGGATCAAGAGAGCCGGGACGCGTCCTCGACGCAGAGCGTCGAGTACGGAAGCACGTCGAGACGCTCCACCGGGATGGCGTTCCCGCAGTACTCACAAATCCCGTAGGTGCCGGCCTCGACCCTCTCCAAGGCTCGATTCACCTTGTTCAGCAGGTCGAGTGTGTTCTGCCCGATGGACAGCTCCTTGGCGTATTCGAGTTTCATCGAGCTCGCCTCGGCGTTACCCGGATCGGGGCTGCGGTCGGACGAGCTCTCCGTCAGACGCGCCTCCTCCAGATCGCGCTCGTAGTCCTCGATCAGCTCCTCGAGACGGGCTTTCTCTTCCTCGAGCCGCTTCCGAAACCGCTCGAGAGTTGATTTGGCCAGTTTTCTTGCCACAAAGTACCTCTCAAAAGGCGGGGAACCCTACCAACGTCGTCGGCGACAAGGCCAGTTTCCGGCGAGAGTATGGACCACACCAGGAAAGACGTCTAACACTCCTCCCTGGCCCTGCATTCCCGAAAGGGTATGAGGGTATGGAGTATCAGTTTTGGGGACCTCCTAATTACCCTCCCCGATTCAATGACTCCGCGAGCGACCAAGACCGTCTTCACTCCTCTGACGGGCCAGCCAGACCACGACGGTCTGGAACGTCAGGTCCTCGATTGGTGGGGCGACAACGAGATCTTCCAGAAGCTACGCGACAAGAACGCCGGGAACGAGATCTTCAGCTTCATCGACGGCCCGGTGACGGCCAACAAGACGCTCGGGGTCCACACCGCCTGGGGTCGGACCCTCAAAGACGTCATACAGCGCTATCACGCCGCCCGGGGCCGTGACCTCCGCTATCAGAACGGCTTCGACTGCCAGGGTCTGTGGATCGAGGTGGGTGTCGAAAAGGAGCTGGGCCTCAACTCGAAGCGGGAGATCGAGGAGTTCGGTCTCGAGGAGTTTGCCCGCCGGTGCCGGGAAAAGGTGGCCTGGTCTGTCGAGGAGCTGCGCCGCGGTTCGAAGCGACTCGGCATGTGGATGGACTGGGAGAACGACTACCTCACGTTCGCCGACAACAACATCGACTACATCTGGAAGTTCCTCAAAACACTCGACGACCGGGGATGGCTCTATCTCGGCCACCGATCGACAGAGTGGTGTCCCCGGTGCGGCACGTCTATATCCCAGCATGAGATCACCGGCCAGTCCGGGGTCTATCAGGAGAAGACCGACCCGTCACTGTTCGTTCGCCTCCCCCTGGCCGACCGGGATGGGGAGAGCATGGTCATCTGGACGACGACGCCCTGGACACTGCCGGCCAACGTCGCCGCCGCGGTGCATCCCGACCACGTGTACGGCCGCCGCCCCAACGGCGAGTGGGTTGCCGTCGAGCGTTTCCCCGACGAGGAGTTCGACGAGACCCTTGCCGGATCCGAGATGGTGGGTTGGGGTTACGAAGGTCCGTTCGATGACCTCCAACCGGGTGCCGGGGTCGAGCACCGGGTGCTGGCATGGGACGAGGTGACCATGGATCAAGGCACCGGGGTCGTGCACATCGCACCGGGGGCCGGGTCCGAGGACTTCGAGCTGGGACAGGAGCACGGGCTGTCCGTGCTCATGCCGGTGGACGGGGCGGGCAAGTTCTACCCCGAGTACGGCTGGCTCGCCGGGATGTCAACCGTCGATGCCGGGCAACCCATCATCGACGCCCTCGACGAGAAGGGCGTTCTGGTCGAGGCGGGTGAGTACGTCCACTCCTACCCGCACTGTTGGCGCTGTGACACTCCCCTCATCTTCCGTGTCGCCGACGACTGGTACATCTCCGTCGATGAGCTGAGACAACCCCTGAAGGACGCCAACGCCGAGGTGGAGTGGACTCCCGAGTACATGGGCAAGCTCATGGACGACTGGCTCAACAACATGGGCGATTGGAACATCTCGCGCCGCCGCTACTACGGGCTCCCCCTCCCCTTCTACCCGTGTGAATGTGGCGCGGTCACGGTCATCGGCTCCCGGAAACAGCTCGAGGAGTTGGCCACGGCCGGTCTCGACCAGCTCGAAGAGCTGCGCCGACCCTGGATCGACCGGGTGACGATTCGCTGCCCACACTGCGGCAATGAGGAGCTGACACGGATTCCCGAGGTGGGAGATGTCTGGCTCGACGCCGGGATCGTCCCCTTCTCCACATTGGGCTGGCAGAACGACGAGTGGGTCCCCGGCGGCAACGCGACCGGGGCGGCACGCGGACTGACCAACGCCGATCTGCCCGACCACGCCTACTGGGAGAAGTGGTTCCCCGCCGACTGGGTCTCCGAGATGCGAGAGCAGGTGCGTCTCTGGTTCTACTCCCAGCTCTTCATGTCAGTTGCGCTCGTCGGCGAGTCGCCTTTCCGATCGGTGCTCGGGTTCGAGAAGATGCTCGCCGAGGACGGCCGGGAGATGCATGGATCTTGGGGCAATCTGATCAGCGCCGAAGAGGCGTTCGAGCGGATGGGTGCCGACGTGATGCGTTGGATGTACTGCGCCCATCCCCCGGACCGCAATCTCCTGTTCGGTTTCGGTGGCGCCCACGAGGTGCGACGTCGTCTCCTCACGTTGTGGAACTCGGCCCGCTTCCTCGTCGACTACGGGAACATCGAGGGCTTCACCCCGACCTATGCCGATCTCGACGGCGGCCCGGAGGGGGTCGAGCTCACCACCACCGACCGCTGGCTCCTCGCCCGCGCCGGACAGGCGATCGCCGACTCACAGGCCAGCTTCGACCGGCTCCGCACCGACGAGCAGATCGCCGCGTTCGAGGGGTTCCTCGACGATCTTTCCAACTGGTACATTCGTCGCAGCCGTCGCCGCTTCTATGACTTCGACGAGGCGGCCTTCAGGACGCTCTGGGTCGGGGTAGTGACGGCGCTGCGCATCGTCTCGCCGGTGATGCCGTTCCTGACCGAGCACCTGTGGTCGAACCTCGTCGCCGGGCCCTGCCCCGACGCCCCGGTCTCTGTGCACCTGGCCGGGTGGCCGCAGGCTCCCGGCGAGGTGGACGAGAAGCTGCTCGAGGAGATGGCGGCCGTGCGCCGGGTGGTGGAGGCAGGCCGCCGGGCGCGAATGGAGGCCAACATCAAGCTGCGCCAACCGCTGCGACGTGTCGTGGTGCGCGGCGCCGACGCCGCAGCTGCGCATGCGGACGAGATACTCGACGAGCTCCG
>DASUUP010000331.1:0-7664 GCA_036373995.1 Acidimicrobiia bacterium | reverse complement strand
GGCCTTCTCCACTGCAGACCGTGCTGGCCGCCTTGTGTGGCTGTGAGTCGGTGACCTTCAATCGGGCGGCGAAGGAGTTTGGCTTCGAATACGAGTCGATCAGCTACGCCGCCGAATTCACAATCGACATACGAGGCCGGTTGGGTAACCGCCAGGTTCGACGGCACTTCCAGACCGTCCGTCTCGAGGCGACGGTGGTCACCTCTGAGTCGGAGGAGCGTCTGCGTGAGGTCGTCGAAGAGACGGAGGCGCGGTGCCCGGTGTACAACCTGATCGCCGACGCCGGTGTCAAGCTCGAGGCGAGGTGGATCCGACGGCTCCCAGCATGAGGACCGACTCCGGTTGACTGCCGCAAGTGCGACCGGTTGAATACAAACGATTGCAATCGACGAGACCATGGAGGCTCGACCGAGGATGACCAGCGAAGGACAAGTCGGCTGGATAGGTACGGGGAGAATGGGCTCGGCCCTCGTCAAGCGTCTGCTCGACGCCGGCACCGAGGTATGGGTGTACAACCGAACCCGCTCCAAGGCCGAGGCCCTCGCCGAGCACGGGGCCAAAGTGGTCGATCGGCCCGCCGACCTAGCCACCCTCGACGTGGTTTTCACGATGGTGGGGGGTCCTCAGGATGTGATCGAGGTGACCGTCGGCGAGGATGGCGTTCTCTCCCGCGACGACGCCCGACCCTCGGTGATCGTGGATTCCACCACGATCGACCCGGCGACGTCGAAGCGACTACGCGCAGAGGCCAGACAGAAGGGGACGGACGTCATCGCTGCCCCGGTCAGCGGGAACCCCAAGGTGGTGGCGGCGGGCAAACTCACGGTGGTGGCTTCCGGGCCGGAGGGTGCCTATTCGAGAGCCGAGCCCCATCTCCAACGGTTCGGCCGCAAGGTCACGTACGTCGGCCCGGAGGACGAGGCACGTCTGGTCAAGATCTGCCACAACCTGATGCTCGGGCTCGTGGCACAGTCGATGGCCGAGATCTCGGTGTTGGCAGAGGCGTCCGGCGTCTCCCGTGCCGACCTGTTCGAGTTCCTGAACGATTCGGTGATGGGCTCCACCTTCACCAGATACAAGACTCCGGCCTACGTCAACATCGACTACACGCCGACCTTCACCTGGCACCTGTTACGCAAGGACTTCGAGCTGGGTCTGTCCACCGCCAACGATCTCGACATCCCGCTACCCACTGCAGCCTTGGTCCATCAGATCATCGTCGAAGGAATCGGCCTGGGCTACGGCGACGAAGACTTCGCCGCGTTGTTGACGAAGCAGGCCCGCGCCTCGGGTCGTGACGTCACATCCGAGAAACGTGACGTCCCCAACGGGCTTGATTGAACAGGCCACCTAGCCTCCCCAATCGACTCGCATGACCGTCGAGCATTCGCGTCCGTTCCGATTTGGAATGGGAGCGGGCCTCTTCGTGATCACGTCGGTGGCATTCCTGCGTGCCCCCCTTCTTCCGGACATCGGCCGGGAGCTCGGGCTCACAGCTCTCGGATTGGGAGCCATCGGATCGGCATTCGCTCTGGGGCGTCTGGCTGCCGACTTTCCGGCCGGGCACATCACCGACCGAACCCGGCCCGGGATCATGATGGCGACGGCTGCTGGGATGGTGGCCGCGGGAAGTCTCACCTTCGGGCTCGCCCCGGTGGCCTTCGTGGTCTTTGTGGCCGCGTTTGCCATGGGCATCGGCTCGACCTGGACTCTGACCGGCTCCATGGCGTTCTTCGCGCGGGCGCCTCGAGTGAGACGGGGAATGTCGATGTCCTTCTTCGCCGCAGCGCTCCTGGTGGGCCAGGCCGTGGGGCCGGCCGTGGGCGGGCTGTTGGGGGCGGCGTGGGATTGGCGTGTGGCCATGGTGGCCGGCGCTGTGGTGGCGGCCGCGGTCGTGCCCCTGTTCATGCGGAATCCCGGAACAGCTCCCGGGAGCGAGCCGACCACCGGGAAAGCCGAAGGCACCTCCATGCCCTCCCGGAGGACTCTCGCCGTGATCTATCTGCTCCCGGCAGTTCAATTCTCCATCGGAGCCGCGTTGATCCAGACGCTGGTGCCCATAGTCGCCGACGACGAGCTGGGGCTCGGCGCCGCCACGGTGGGACTGGCCCTTGGTGTGGGAGGCGTTGCCCGATTGGTGGGCGCCGTCGTCGCGGGACGTGTTTCCGACACTCTCGGGAGACGGTGGGCCTTGATCCCCGGATTGACCATGCAGACCGCTGGTCTGGCCATGTTCGCCTTCATCGGGGGCACCCTGGCTTGGTGGGTCTCGATACTGGCGCTCACCTTGGGATCGGTGGCGGTGAACGTAGGAACGACCATGTTGGCCGACCTGACCGAGCAAGGCGCCCTGGGTCGTCAGCTCGGAGCTTTCCGCTTCACCGGCGACCTGGCGTTCCTGGTTACACCGTTGCTGTCAGGTGCTCTCTACGAGCTGGGGGGACGACCTGTCGGGACGCTACCGGTGCTCACCCTGGCGGCCCTCACAACCTTGGCGGCAGTGATGTTTCTCCCCGAGACACTCGACCGCTCGGCGCCGTCAGCTGAGAGGGGGGCCGGTGGATCCCCGGACGGATAGGACCGGAGTGAGACGGATCGAGATCGGCTGCTCGCCGGTTGAACCGGAGGCCATCATCGAGAGCAGCGTGCCGGCAGCCTCCACACCCATCTGCCTATACGGCACCCGAACCGAGGTCATCGGTGGTTGCATCATGTCGAGGAGTGGAATGTCGTTATACCCGGTGATCGACACGTCGCGGCCCACCTGGCGACCAGCCTCCTGGACCGCCCGGTAACAGCCCAGGGCGATCAGGTCGTTGGCGGCCACTATTGCGGTCAAGTCCGGACGCCGCTGCAACAAGGCACCGGCCGCCTTGTAGCCAGGATCCGTCTGATACCAGGTTGCTTCCTCGACCGCCGACGAGTCCACCACGAGGTTGCGGCTCTGCATCCGGGTGAGGAACGCCTGATGTCGCCCCAGTCCCGTAGAGAGGTGCTGAGGCCCGGCGACGTGGCCGATGCGTGTGTGTCCGAGCTCGACCAGATGGTCGACAGCGAGCCCGATCCCCGTCACATCGTCACCCAGAATCGCGGGCACGGGTATCCCCTCTGTGGACCGGTTGACCAACACCATGGGCACCCGACGGTCGGCGAGGTCACGGATGACTTCATCGGAGCGGGATGCTGTGGCCAGCATGATCCCGTCGACCCGTCTTTCCACCAAGGCCTCGACCGCGGCGCTGGTCTGGCTCTCATTGATGTCGGTGTTGGTTATCAGCAAGGAGTAGCCCTCAGTCCCCAGTACATACTCCGCCCCGGCGATGATCGGGCCGAACAGAGGGTTCTCGATGTCGGGGATAACCATCCCAACCGACATGGTGCGGTTGGTACGGAGACCCTGGGCCAGGGGGTGGGGCCGATAACCCAAACGGCGGGCAACCTCCAGGACCCGCTCGACCGTGTCGCTGTTGACGATCGACCGTGTCTCGGGATTGAGCGCGCGCGATGCCGTCGAGATGTGGACGTCTGCCTCGAGGGCGACGTCGCGGAGTGTCACCCTGTTTGTCATTTCCTCAGGCCGCGGTCGCTCGACCTCACCTTACCCGGCCCCAGGTCCGGTCCCATGTCCCCGGCCGCTCCGCAATCTGCTACAAACGATTGCATGCATGGTGAGGAGTCGTCGGGCCTGCGGCTGGTGGGCAGTTCTGATCTGGGTGGCTACGGCGACGGGATGCAGGTCATGACCCATGACGACGTCCTCTACGTCGGCCACTTCGGACCGAGTGGCATGGGGACCAGCATCCTCGACATCTCCAACTCGAGCGACCCAGTTCTCGTCCGCCAGCTGCCTGCACCCAAGGGTGCTCACAACCACAAGGTGCAGATCGCCGAAGGTCTGCTGTTGATCAATCACGAAGCGTTCCGGGGAGGCCAGCCGGAGCGAGTTGGCATGGCCGTGCACGAGCTCACCGATCCATACGAGCCGCGCGAGATCGGGTTCTGGGACTCCACGGGTCTGGGTGTGCACCGCATCGTCTGGGAAGGAGGGCGCTACGCATACGTGTCAGCCACCCCCGAGGAATTCGCCGAGAGGATCTGGGTGGTGATCGACCTCCAGGATCCAGAGCATCCCGTGGAGCGGGCGCGCTGGTGGTGGTCGGGCATGAGAGAAGGGGAAGAGCGCACCTGGCCCGAGTCGGAGAAGCGCTCGGTGCACCACGCCCTCGTCGATGGTGACCGCGCATATCTCGGCTTCTGGGATTCGGGGATGGTGATCATCGACATCTCTGACCTCGACGACCTGCGTGTGGTGTCCCACCTCGTCTGGAAAGTGGGGGGACACACCCACACATGTCTTCCCCTCGGCTCCAGAGCGCTGGTGGCCGTGACCGACGAGGCGAATTTCAACGACTGCATGGGGCCACCTCACATGATTCGAATCGTGGACATTGCAGACGAGTCCGATCCGCGGGTGCGCTCGGTGTGCCCAACTCCAGGCGAGGAGTTCTGCCTGAGGGGCCTGCGCTACGGCGCCCACTGCCTTCATGAGAATCGGCCGAACAGCTATCAGAGCGAGACGCTGATCTTCGCCAGCTACTTCAACGCCGGTCTTCGGGTCTACGACACGACGGACCCGGACGCTCCGGTCGAGGTCGCTCATTTCATCCCCGAATGTCCCCCGGGCCAGGAGTCGATACAGATCAACGACCTCTTCGTAACGGAGGAACACACCGTGTTCATCACCGATCGAGTCAACGGTGGCGTCTACATCCTCGAGCCCGAGGACATGCTGCAGGCCGAGATGGAGCGGCACCGGCTCTGACAGTCAGAAAGGAGCAGAGATGACAGAACTGGGCTTCGCCCCATCCGAGGACCCGTTCGTGGTGGAGCACGGCGGGTTCTACCGGCGATGGCTGAGCATGATCGATGACGTCGAGGAGCTTCGGGAGACAGTCGCCCGTCTGAAACGCACCACTGAGGATCATTGGGTGCCGGTGTGGCGGAGTGTTGGCGAGCGCCACGAGGCCGAGGGCGACCGGCTCGAGGACGCCGGCGAACACGACGCCGCCCGACGCGCCTACCTGCAAGCCAAGACCTACTACGCGATCGGAAGGTTCCCCGGCGAGGTGACACCGGTCAAGGCCGAGATCAGCGAATCCTGCGCCCGGGCGTACCGCAAGGCCTCTGCCCATCTCGACCCGCCGCTCGAGGTGGTGGAGGTGGCCCATCGAGGTCAAAGCATCCGGGTCCACTTTCGAGCCCCCAAAGACACAGAAGGGCCGGTCCCCGCGGCTCTGATCATGTGTGGAGCGGACGTGTTCAAGGAAGACCGGGGTTGGGCTGCCGAGCTGGCGCTGGAACAGGGGCTCGCCTCGGTGGTGATGGACGGTCCTGGCACGGGAGAGAACCCCTTCCCCTGGTCGCCCGACTCGGTCAGCGCGTGGGAGGCTGCGGTGGATTACCTCGCATCCCGGCCAGAGGTCGACGGCGAGAGAATCGGAGCCTTCGGGATCAGCCGAGGCGGCTACTCGGTGATGCAGCTCGCGGGAACGGTCCCCGACAAGGTCCACGCAGTGGTGGCGAATGCGGGCCACCCGTTTGGTTACCGGATGACCGACGAGGAGATGGAGGACTTCGTCGCACACGCCAATCGCCGGGCAGAGTGGCGATTCGGCGAGCCGGACGGTCCGCCGTCATTCAGTGCCACGAGCAGAGAGCAGGAAGAGGAGAGATTCAGGACGTGGGCACTGTCTGAGTTGGGCCTGGTGGACCGAATCGTCCAACCCGTGTTCATGATCAACGGCAAGCACGACCATCTGGCGCCCATTGGCAACATCTACTTCATGCTGGAGAGCGGGCCGCCGACATTCAGGACGGCTCGGGTGTACTCCGACGCCGGCCATTGTGCCTTCAAGTACCAGTCGGACTGGGCGCCGGCCACCTTCCGGTTCTTGAAGGAGAAACTCGGCACCGGCCGGCACCGAGAGACCAGTTGATCGGCGTCGTCCTCGGCTTGGCCACCGGAGCTCTGTTCGCCGCCGGATCGGTGCTGGCGCGTGTGGGCCACCGGCACCGGCCCAAAGACGACGGTCTGTTGATGACCATCTTCGTCAACGTGCTGGTCCTAGGCCTGGTCGCAGTGACGGTGACACCGCCGCCGTGGAGCACCGCGGGAGTGATCGGTCTCGCAGTGGGCGGGATACTCGGATCGCTGATGGGCCGCTTCGCCAACCTCCGGGCAGTCCGTCTGGTCGGCGCCACCCGGGCCAGCGCCTTCATGACCGGCAGCCCGGTGGTGGCCGCATTGGCCGGCTGGCTGGTGCTAGGTGAAGACGTGGCATTGCTCGACGCGGTGGGCGGGCTCATCGTCATCGCTGGTTTGCTCGCGCTAGTCCGAGCGCGCGCCGTCCCGACGTCCATGCTCGACGGTGTCGCCACACCCGCCGACCCAGCCACCAAGAGGCTCGGTTTCGTCTTTGCCACTGCGGCTCCCGTCTTCTTCGGTCTGGGATTCGTCGTCAAGAAGTGGGGGCTTCTCCGGTTCGACGATGCGGTACTCGGCGCCCTGATCGGCTCCGTCGCCGCCTTCACCGTCGTGGTGGGCATCGACACCTTCGGGGGACGGATCGGCCGCCGTGCCCGCGAAAACTTCCGTCACATCCCGTGGTGGTTCGTGGTCGCCGGTGTGGCGATGAGTGGTGCTCTGATCACACAGATGGCCGCGTTCTCATATCTGGAGGCCTGGCTCGTGGGTGTCCTCCAGTCGACGCAGGGCGTCTTCGCCCTGATGTTGGGCTGGCTCTTCATCCGCGAGGAGGAACGCATCGACGCATGGGTGGTTGCCAGTGTCCTCCTCGTCGCCGGCGGGGTCATCCTGATCGGCATACAACGATGACCAGATCTTCTGACACCCCTGGGATATGAATGAGGTCCTCACACGGAGCCCGCGTGCACCTCGTTGCGGAAAACGCAACACTGTGCACTCCGATCATCCATTTCGTCCATCCAGGGAGTCGCCGCCAGACGTCATGTGTTGCTGGGTTGCCCGACGATCACCCCTGGTCGGGGGGGCTGACGGGGCCGACCATGGCAATCGGCCACTCATCTGAGGACCACAATCGTTTGTGAGCTTACAATGGATCGGGCGCCCGCAAGGAGAGCACCGGAGCCGGAAGGAGAAGAGGAATGACCGGAAAACAGCGCATCAGCTACGTCCCGCTCGACGACATGACAGCGGAGATGCGAGCAGAGATGGAGCGTTGTGCCCGCGAGGGCACTCCGCGCCCGGAGAGCTCGGCGATCCGGGCCCACGTCCCGAAGGCCTTTTGGTTCTTCGCCGACGGGTGGCGTGACCTCTTCCGCGAGGGGGTCCTCGACCACGACGTCAAGGAGCTCTGCCGCGTTTACGTCTCGCGATCGGTGAAGTGCGAATACTGCGGCAACCAGCGGTCCGAACAGGGACGGAACCTGGGCTTGACCGAAGGAAAATATGACGAGTTGTTGAACTTCGAGTCGTCAGATCAGTACGACGGAAGGCAAAAGGCGGCGCTCACGTATACCGAGGCCATCGTTTGGCATCTCGACACCGATGACGCATTCTGGGAACGCATGCACACGCACTTCAGCGAGGCCGAGCTCGTCGAGCTCGGCTGTTTCATCGGTCT
>DASUUP010000330.1:0-3516 GCA_036373995.1 Acidimicrobiia bacterium | reverse complement strand
CGGGGATCGTCAGAACGGCCCGGATGCTGATGGACGGGACCGTCTACCCGCGCGCCCATTGATGGAACGGACCATCCCTCCACCGCATCGAGACCCGCACCCGCCAACCCGCTTCTCACCGCCCCCTGGCTCATGCGACGCCCACTGCCACGTCTTCGGCCCCGCCAGGCGATTCCCCTTCGCCGCGGACCGCTCCTATACCCCTCCCGACTCCGGCGTGGACGCCCTGCTTCAGCTCCAGGACACACTCGGGTTGAGTCGAGGCGTGCTGGTGCAGGCCTCCTGTCACGGGACCGACAACTCGGCCGTGCTCGACGCTCTGAGACGGGGCGCAGGTCGCTTTGCCGGAGTGGCGATGATCGACGACTCACACAGTCCGGCTCAGCTGCAGGAGATGCACGAGGCGGGGGTGCGAGGGATCCGGTTCAACTTCGTGCGTCACCTCGGAGCAGACGCCGACCTGGAAACGTTGTGGCGTCTCCTCGACCGGGTCGAGCCGCTGGGCTGGCACATCGACCTCCACTTCGACGCCATCGACCTGCCCCGGTACGGGGAGTTGTTCAATCGGCTTCCTGTCCCGTTCATCGTCGACCACATGGCCAGGGTCCCGGCTCCCGACGGGGTTTTCCAGGAGCCGTTCCGGTACCTGATCGACCTATTGGCGGGCAACGACCTCGCTTGGGTGAAGATCTCGGGTGCGGAGCGAATCACGGCGTCGGGGGAGCCCCCCTATGACGATGTCGTCCCATTCGCCCGGAATCTGATCGAAGCCGCACCCGACCGGGTGCTGTGGGGCACCGACTGGCCTCACCCCAACGTGCGTCACATGCCCGACGACGGAGACCTCGTCGACCTCCTCGCCGATTTCGCCCCCGACGGGGAGACCAGAGACCGCATCCTCGTCACCAACCCGGAGACGCTCTACGACTTCAACCGTATTTGAGACAAGTCCGGGGTGAGGAAACTCCCTACGTCTCGAACGAGGTTCGAGACGCGAGCTCGATCTTGGGGGTGAGATCGGTACGGCAGGTGGCGTGGAGGAAGCAGGTGCGTTCGCCCATGTCGAGCGTCTTGCGGGCGAACCCCTCCCCTTCCGGGGTGTCGAGATAGACGTGGGTCTCCACCGGGTCGGCGCTTCCCGGCTGACCGGTGCCGCCCGATGCCCCGCCCGGAGCGAAATGGATGTCCTGGACTATGCGGTAGGCGTCCAACCGCTTCTTGGTGATCGAGGCGTAACGCCCGAATTGGGTCATGAAACAGAAACCGAGCCCCGCCGCCAGGTAGGTCATGGCGTCGGGGGCCAGCCCCTTGCCTCCATCCTGGGGAGCCTCGTCGCAGAGAAAGCGAAACTCGGAGCCGATGGGTTTGAACAGGTTCTCGTGAATCACTTTCACACCATCGTCACGAATCCGACAGCGGGCCTGGACATGGAGGGTCCTGCTCTGTGACTCCTGGAGGCTGGTGTTGACCCCACCAGGCACCCCTTCCACCTGGTGAGCCGGCTTCACCCTGATCATCAGGTCCTCGGCGACCCCGAGATGGCCGAGTTCGACCATGCCGAACGCATCGAGCGGATCGGGGTCGGCCGGGCGATCCATGGCCATCACCTCACCGACTGGGATCTGGTCGCCGTTCCAGACGAGGGTGAACAACCCGTTGCTCTCCCCACTGAGCAGACCGTTCACCGGAGAGGCTCCCACAGCCTCGTGGACGAGGTCGTTGAGGTCACTGGAGCTGGCGTCGGCCGAGATGTCGACTACCAACTCCGGCGGCATGGCTCCTCCGAGCATGGTGCCCTGGAGGGCCGAGCCCTCCATGCTGTAGTGGTTGCCCAGGGTCAGCTCGACGTCGTCGATGCTCAGCCCACGATCCGACGCGAGGGCCTGGATCTCGTTCATGTACGACGACACCATGCCGGTGATGAACGTGCAGAGCGGACAAGGGGCCTGATCATGCCCGGCGAGATAGGGACCTTCGTCACTCACCAGCCTCCATGCGCGTCCGTTGGATCCGTTGATGGTGAAGGCCTCTTTCTGCATCCCGGCCAGTGCGCGCACCCAGGTCCGCACGCCGAGCCCATGCCGGTCTCTTGGTGGCTCGAGACCGATGTCGTCGGCGTTGCCGATCGAGAAGAAGGAGGGCCGGGTGTCTCGTCCGAGGATGTCGGGTGCTTCGCTCATGTGTTCGATCCGTTCTGTGCGGGTTCATGTTGCCTGACGCGTCACAAATCCGCACAGCGGTCGTCGTGGGACCGCCTTCACGTCTTGTGTACGCTTGGCGGACAGGTGTACGTCCTACGAACCTAGCCGATTTGGTGCGCCTGCCTGGAAGAAGCGATCGAAGAGGAGGAATCATGAGCTACTCGAGTCTCGAGGAGAAACTGCAGGCCGTCGGCAACCCGGTGGAGATGCTGCGGAACTCCCAGATCGGTGCCTACGTGTACCCCGTCGTGGCCCCCGAGTTCTCGAACTGGCGCGACGAGCAGCGGGCGTGGCGGGAAGCAGCCGTCCTCTATGACCAGTCTCATCACATGGCCGAGCTGAATGTGAAAGGCCCGGACGCGAAGAATCTCATCTCCTATCTCGCAATCAACAGCTTGGACGGCTTCACCACGACGAAGGCGAAGCACTTCGTGCCGGTCAGCTACGACGGATACGTCATCGGGGACATGATCCTGTTCCGACCTGCCGAGGACGAGTTCAACATGGTGGGTCGTGTCCCCAGCGTGAACTGGACCCAGTTCCATGCCGAGACCGGGGACTGGGACGTCGAGTTGGCCCGGGACGACCGCTCGCCGTCACGACCCGGCGACAAGGCGATCACCCGCCGCCACTACCGGTATCAGATCCAAGGGCCCAAAGCTCAACAGGTCATCGAGAAGATGAATGGTGGCCCGCTGGAAGACATCAAGTTCTTCAACATCGGGACCTTGAAGGTCGCAGGCCGAGAGGTCCCGGCGTTGCGCCACGGCATGGCCGGAGCGCCCGGTGTCGAGATCTGGGGCCCGTACGAGGATTCCGACCAGGTCCGCACCGCCATTCTCGAAGCCGGCCAGGAGTTCGGCCTCGTCCCTGTGGGGGCCCGTGCCTACGCCACCAATACCCTCGAGTCGGGATGGATTCCGTCACCTCTACCCGCGGTGTACAGCGGTGATCAGATGAAGGCCTACCGGGAGTGGCTGCCCGGCGACGGCTATGAGGCCGCGGGCTCGATCGGCGGCAGCTTCGTCTCCGATGACATCGCGGACTACTACCTCACCCCACACGCCCTGGGTTACGACTTCTACGTCAAGTTCGACCACGACTTCATCGGCCGCGACGCCCTGGAGTCGCTCGATCCCGAACGGCAACGCCACAAGGTGACTTTCGAGTGGAATCCCGACGACGTGGTCCGGGTGTGGGCCTCGTTGTTCAACGACCCGGGCGAGAACTTCAAGTACATCGACCTACCCCTCTCCAACTACACGTCGGCAACCTACGACGCCGTGTTGAGAGACGACGAGGTAGTCGGGTTCTC
>DASUUP010000329.1:0-3133 GCA_036373995.1 Acidimicrobiia bacterium | reverse complement strand
GATGAGCCTGAACTGGGGGCCGCCGGTCCGGTCCGCCAAGGCGCCGGTTCCCACCCGGGCGAACACTCCGGCGAGCGATCCAACAGCCAGGAGCAGGCCGGCATTGCCGGGCGCCATCCCCATGGCCACCGCGCTGTCGGTGAGAAAGATCCCGACGCCACTGGCAGCCGTGGTCCCCAGGGCTGCCGCCACCGCGGCCAGGAGCAGACCCCGTCGTTTGGGTCGCAGGGAGGAGGGTGTGTCAGCTGCTGCGGGCGTTGGGTCCAGAGGCGCTCGACGTGAGATGTCGAGCCGGGGGAGCAGACCCAACACGAGACCGAGGGGCAACGTTGCGATCAGAAACGCCCATCTCCACCCGACCGTGAGCGCGACCGTAGGCACGGCGAGACCCGCCACAAGAGCCGCTGCCGGGATCGAGGCCTCCTTGATCCCAAAAGCGAGGCCTTGTCGTTGAGCGGGGATCGTCTGGCCGACGAGAATGGCCAGACCCGGGTCGGTCAAAGCGATGCCGACTCCTCCAACACAGAGGAAACCGACGAGCGTCGCCCAGGCGCCGGCGAAGAGCCCGAGACCGAGCAACGCAACCGACGAAATGGCACATCCGATGTACACGGCTCGCTTCGGCCCCACCCGATCGGCGATCCGGCCTCCGAGCGGGGCGATGACGGCTCCCGAGAGAAACCCGATCGTCACTGCCGCCCCCAAGGACGCCTCGGTCAGGCCGAGCTCCCCTTTGATCTGCACGGCAAGCCCTCCGACCATGAAGAAGGGCAGCGCCCCCAGGACCAGGGCGCTGGGAATCACGATCATTCCCCCAACCGCCGTGCCGCTTCTCATCTGACTCGCTGTGATGGCCGCCACCGTAGATCGGGTCGAGATCTGTGACCACTGACGTTTGCCGCGTTCAAGTTGGTCAGATGACACCGCTTGCTGCTTGCTCGTCCTTGTGCACTCACGGACTCGCCTGCGCCCTGCGTACCTGACTCGCCCCGCCCGGAACATCGCCTGTGTCGGCTGCCACAGCTCTAGCGTGTTGGCGATGCGTTTCACTGATAGGGACGAGACCATTCTGAATGGAGACCTTGGGGAGGCGGCTCGAATCGCCCTCGAGTTGGTGGCGGCTGCGGGTGGAGCGATGGGCGCGAGCGAGTTGCTCGACATCAGCGGTGCCCACATCGACGGCTGTCTCTACCACGGTCTCGCCGGTCTCGACTTCGCCCGCCGACTAGCCGACGCCGGGGGAGAGGTGGTGGTGCCCACCACTCTCAACGTCTCTTCCCTCGATCTGCTTCATCCGGAGCTGTATCGGGGCGATGAGGAAACGGCTCGGAAATCGCGGGAACTGATGAACGCCTACGAGCGCATGGGCTGCCGGCCAACATGGACATGTGCTCCCTACCAGCTCGGCGATCGCCCCGCCCACGGCGACCAGGTGGCGTGGGGCGAGTCCAACGCCATTGTCTTCGCCAACTCGGTCCTCGGCGCACGAACCAACCGATACGGTGACTTCCTCGACATCTGCTGCGCCATCACCGGACGGGCGCCCGCGGTTGGTCGCCACACCGACGAGGGGAGACGATCGACTCTTGCGATCGATGTCGCCGTTCCCGATGACTGGCTCGGCCACGACCTGTTCTACGTGGCTCTGGGCCTGGTATTGGGCAGGGTCGCCGGCACCGAGGTCGCCACGATCATTGGACTCGATGAGAGGTCAGATGAGGATCGGCTCAAGGCATTGGGGGCGGCCGCCGCCTCGTCAGGCGCCGTCGCCATGTTCCATGTGGCAGGGGTCACCCCCGAGGCCTCGACCCTTGGCTCGGATCGGGGTATTCCACGCGTGCCCGTCGACGGTTCGACTCTGACCCGTGCGCTGCGGGAGCTCTCAGGTGACCTGGACGCAGGTTTGGGCGCGGTGAGCGTTGGCACTCCGCACGCGTCGGAGGCCGAACTCGAGGCCCTGGGAGAACTGATGCGAGGGCGAACCACCTCGGTCCCGTTTTTCGTCAACACCGGCCGGGACACAGCGGCGTCGGTCCCGTCGGTGATCGAGTCGATCGAGGCTTTCGGTGCGGTCGTCGTGACCGACACGTGCACCTACATCACACCGATAATCGGTGACGTCGACGGGCTCGTCATGACCAACTCGGGGAAGTGGGCCTACTACGCCCCCGCCAATATCGGTGTCGAAGTGGCGCTTGGGTCGCTGGCGGACTGTGTCGAATCAGCCGTCGTCGGGAAGGTCGTGGTGAGCGGTGGTCTGATATGAGAGCACTCGTTGCCGGGCAGGCGTCGGGTGAGCTCGTCATCTTGGATCAGGGTCTTTCCTTTTGGGGCGGCTACGAAGCGGAGACGGGACGGATCATCGACCGCAACCATCCTCAGTTCGGACAGTCTCTGGCCGGCAAGATCGTCTACATGCCTCAAAGTCGTGGATCCAGCTCGTCCTCATACGTCCTCGCCGAGGCGATCCGGATCGGCACGGCCCCTGCCGGACTGGTTCTCGGGGAGCCAGACTCGATACTGGTGATCGGGTCGCTCGTCGCCCGGCTCCTCTATGACGTGGAGTGCCCGATATACGTGGGCGATTTGGCGGAATTGAGCGTTGGTGTCGTGCAGTTGGGAGATACTTGAGCATCGGATTGGGTCAATTCGGAATATGGCAGCGGGCGTCCGACGTGACGCCGGAGACGGCGTCCGAGGCCGAGCGGTTGGGCTTTGGGGCACTCTGGATCGGTGGGTCGCCGCCTGGAGACCTCCAGGTGGTCGAGTCGGCTCTCGGGGCAACGGGGTCTCTGCCCGTGGCGACCGGCATCGTGAACATGTGGCGTGACGATGCGGCGACGGTCGCTGCCTCGTATCACCGCATCAACGAGCGGTTCCCGAACCGGTTCGTGCTCGGCGTGGGTATCGGTCATCCCGAGGCGACATCCGAGTACCGGAAGCCATACGACACGATTCTGTCGTATCTCGACCAGCTCGACGATGCCGGCGTGCCTCAGGACCACGTCTGTCTCGCAGCACTGGGGCCCCGGGTGTTACAGGTCTCGGCCCGGCGGACCGCTGGGGCGCATCCCTATCTGACCACGCATCGTCACACCACGTTCGCCCGGGAAGTGATGGGAGCTGGCCCATT
>DASUUP010000328.1:0-2318 GCA_036373995.1 Acidimicrobiia bacterium | reverse complement strand
GACCAACAGCCCGCCAGACGTCTGTGCATCTATCAGAGGCTTCCAGGCCATGTCCTCGACTTCAGTGACCACGTCGTCCTGAATTGACTCGAGGTTCCGCTGCGACCCACCCGCCCACATCCCTTGTTCCAAGAGCCCCATTACCCCTGTCAGGACCGGGACGGAGCCCACTTCGATCTCAGCTCCAACACCGGACGCTCGGCAGATCTCGCGCAGATGCCCGAGCAGCCCGAACCCGGTCACATCCGTTGCTGCGGTGGCGTCGTTATCGACGAGTGCGGAACCGGCGACCTCATTGAGCTGCGCCATCAGCTCGATAGCCTCCTCGGCCAGGGAGGGCGGGCATATGCCACGTTTGATGGCGGTGGTGATGATCCCCATCCCCAACGGCTTGGTGAGCACGAGGACATCGCCAGGAGCGGCACCGGAGTTGGTCACTACCCGTTCGGCGGGTGCGATGCCGGTGACCGAGAATCCGTAGGTGGGCTCGGGGCTGTCTATCGAGTGCCCGCCCACGACCGTGCACCGAGCCTCGGCCATCACCGTCATACCTCCGTCAACCACTTCTGAGGCGACTTCGAACGAGAGCACTTCCCGTGGCCACGCCAGGTACTGAAGTGCCGTCAGCGGGGTGCCCCCCATGGCGTAGACGTCGGAGAGGGCGTTGGCGGCGGCAATGCGTCCCCAGTCCTGCGGAGAGTCGACCACCGGCGTGAAGATGTCCATGGTCTGAATGAGGGCGCGACCATCTCCCAGGGAATAAACCCCGGCATCGTCTCCGGTCGCCACGCCCACCATCAGGTCGGGGTGGGTGGAGGCTGGATGCATTTGCACGGGACCCAGGACCTGGGCCAGCTCGGCAGGCCCGAGCTTGCAGGCTCAGCCTGCGCCGTGGCTGTATCTGGTGAGACGCGTCTCGGTCACGACGACGAGGTTAAGCCGGGACCGAACTCATCGTCTCACACCCCTTGGGACCATGGGCCCCCGGGAATGTGACAAAGGACGGGGGCGCTGCTCTCGTCTCACATCGAGTATTGAGAGGTAGACGAAAGGAGAGCTTTGATCGATTCGCACGACTACCGCGTCGAGATCGTCGGTTCCGGTGAGAAGACAGGGTTTCTCACAGCCACCGAGGACTCGCTACCCGAGATCTATGTCGCCTCGCCACCGGAATTCGGTGGTCCCGAGAAAGTCTGGAGCCCCGAGCACCTCTTCGTGGCCTCGGTCGCATCATGCCTCATGACCACTTTCCGCTCCATCGCGGCTCGCTCCGGTGTCGATGTCCTCGACTACACCGATGAGGCCGTGGGCCGTCTCCGGCGTGGCGACGACGGTCTCTATTCGATCGAAACCGTGGTGCTGCGCCCCTCGATAGTCATCTCGTCCGACTCCAAGATGGAGCGGGCGCAACGTCTCATCGAGAAGGCGGAGCAAGTCTGTCTGATCAGCCGCTCGATCCGCTCCGAAGTGATACTCGACGCCAGCATCATGCAGGCGCAACCGGTTGGTCTGTAGCCCGTCCCGGCCCTCAGACGATCTGTGGTAGGTCGGGGGAGACGCTTAATCTGACGTCTTCCCATGACCGAAAGCCCTACCTTTCTCACGCCCGCTGCGCTCGAGAAGCTCCAGCACGAGTTGGAGCATCTCAAGACGCAGGGACGGACCGAGATCGAGGACCGCATTGCCGAGGCCCGGTCCCATGGCGACCTGCGGGAGAACGCCGACTACGACGCGGCGAAGAACGACCAGGGCCTCATGGAAGCACGGATCCGAAAACTGGAGCATCTCATCAACACGGCCGAAGTGCGTGAGGTGGCGGACACCGGAAAGGTCGAGATCGGCTCGGTCGTCACGGTCGTCGACTCTGATGGGGACGAGATGGAGTATTTCGTCGCCCCGCAGGAGAACAAAGTCTCCGGGCTCTTCCTGGCCTCTCCATCCAGCCCCCTCGGCGCTGCGCTCATCGGGCGCGCAATCGGCGACGAAGTCGAGTATCTGGCACCGGCGGGCACCATGACCGTCCAGATCACGGCGGTCCGACCTTACGAGGGCTCATAGGCGTTGTAGCCTGACGCCGGTCCGTCGCCACCCCGGGGTCAAACTTGAAACTTCGTCTCAGAAGCCCGCGCCAACTGGCCCATCAACTCCTGGCTGTAGCGCGCCGTGACCACGATCAGGTAGCCGACTATCTCGACGCAAATCGCGAGGAATGGGAGGCGCTCGCCCTCGCTGCGCCCAGCGACGCCGCAGACATAATCGAGCAGCTCGACGAGGAAGATGCCATCGAACTCCTCTCCGAGCTGCCACCGGCCGACGCG
>DASUUP010000327.1:0-6611 GCA_036373995.1 Acidimicrobiia bacterium | reverse complement strand
CATCTCGAAGATCGAAGTGGTCCGTAAGGGTGACGTCCGCCGCTCCAAGCTGTACTACCTCCGTGATCGGGTCGGTAAGTCCGCCCGCATCAAGGAGCTCCGCGACTGAGTTCCGGACAGCGCGGTCGCCACTTGGAGGGCTACGAGCTCGACCCGGCTGAGGAATCACGACCGGATGAGGGGGCCCCCAAACGTCGACGGGCCAAGAAGCGGTCGTTCTGGGCCGAACTGCCAGGACTGTTGCTCACAGCCCTGGTCATCGCGGTACTGATAAAGACCTTCCTCGTCCAGCCTTTCTGGATCCCCTCCGAGTCGATGCTGGACACGATCCACGTCAACGACCGGGTCATGGTCAACAAGCTCGCCTTCAGATTCGGTGAGCCGCAACGGGGAGACATCGTCGTGTTCCGCGACCCCGCTGAGCCGGAAGAGGAGGAGTCGATACCCGAGGCGGTGATCCGATCCGTCATGGAGGCGATCGGGATCCGCACACGTGGTCACGACGATCTGATCAAACGGGTGATCGGGCTTCCGGGCGACACCATCACGATCTCCGACAGTCAGGTCCACATCGACGGTGTCGCCCTGGCGGAGCCCTATCTGGACGAGGACGTCATCATGCCTGACGCCGGCCCGTTCACGGTGGGTCAGGATGAGGTGTTCGTGATGGGGGACAACCGCGAATTCAGCTTCGACAGCCGACGGTTCGGCAGCATCGAGTACGAGGCTCTGGTTGGCCGGGCCTTCGTCATCATCTGGCCCGTGTCCAACTTCGGCGGTCTCTGAGGTCCGTCCCGGGCCGTAACCCTGGAAATCTTCCCTGGATACATGTAGTTGTTAAATCCTGGCCGTGCATATCATCGCCCGGCGGTATCACCTAGCTGTGAGAGTCGAGGAGACAATGGACGAAGACCTGGAGCGCTACGAGACCGAGGTCGAGCTCAAGCTCTACAAGGAGTATCACGACGTCCTCCCCATGTTCGAGTTCGTCGTCGAGACGGAGCGTCGCTTCTATCTCGCCAACAAGGTCGATGTCGAGGTCAAGAGCACTGAGGGCTCGACCTACTTCGAGGTCACCATGACAGACGCCTGGGTCTGGGACATGTTCCGCCCTGCCCGATTCCTCGAAAAAGTGCAGGTTCTCACATTCCGCGACGTGAATGTGGAGAAGCTGGAGAAGACGGAGCTCAACCTCTGAGGGATCGCCGCATCGATGTCGGTGCGGCCGGGGAGTCGATCGCCTCGCAGTGGCTGGCCGGCCGGGGCTTCGTCGTCGAGCGGCGCAACGTGACGCTCGGGGACGGCGAGATAGATCTCATCGTCCGGGACGGCGATATTCGAGTAGCCGTCGAAGTGCGGACCATCACAGGTCCCGGTGACCCGATCGATGCGGTGGACTCCGCCAAACGACTTCACGTTGCAGCCCTCGCACGCCGTATAGGTGCGACCCGGGTCGATCTGATCGGCGTTGGCCTGCGTCGCTGGGGGATAGAGCTCCACTGGGTCCCGGGTGGGACGTGGTGAGTTGGTGGGCCGCGGGGTAGCTCCCTAACCTGTCGATCCGATGTCCACGGGTTCCCCCGTCGTCAGGGTCAGCGGTCTTCACAAGCGCTACGGGTCTACCCACGCGCTTCGAGGACTCGACTTCGAGATCCCGTCCGGCCAGTTGACCGGGTTTCTCGGGCCCAATGGAGCCGGCAAGACCACCACGTTCAGAGCGCTGCTCGGGTTGACCAGGCCAAACGAGGGCGAAGTGGAGGTCCTCGGCTTGCCCGTGCCCTCAGGTCTGCCAGAGATCGTGAAGAGGATCGGCGTTATCGTCGAGGAGCCGGGCTTGATCAAAGCGCTCAGTGGTCGGGTGAATCTCGAGGTCGCCGCTGACACTCTCGGCTTCGGCCACGACCGCATCGACGGGATGCTCGAGTTCGTGGGCCTCACCTCGGATGCCAGGCGCAAGCTGGGTGACTACTCGAAGGGGATGAGGCAGCGTCTCGCCTTGGCTGCCGCCATGCTCGGTGATCCGGAGCTGCTGATCCTCGACGAGCCGCTCGACGGCCTCGACCCGGCTGGCCAGATGGCGTTCCGCGCCCGGCTTCGCACCCTTTCCGATGAAGGGAAGAGCGTGGTGGTCAGCAGTCACGACCTCGCCGACATCGAGGCTCTGGCGGACTATGTCATCGTGATCAGCCAGGGCCGTCTCGTATCGCAGGGGCCGCTGGAAGACCTGCTCGGCGACGGTCGGATACGCGTCGTGGTCGCTGACCCGGAGTCGGCAGCCGGCGTACTCGCCGCCAAAGGCATGAAATCCACGATCGACTTGTCGGGGATTCTCGTCGAGGCCAGCGACGGCTCCGGGGTGGTGAGAGCTCTGGCGGAGGCCGGGATCTACCCAAGCGAGGTCAAACCGGCACGAGAGACGTTGGAGTCGGTCTTTCTCGGGATCACGGCCGAAGGTGACATGTGAGCCTCGTTCACGCCGAGTACCTCAAAGTCGCCCGACGAAAGTTGTTTCCCGTCATGGCCCTCATTCTCGGGCTTCTGATGGGGTTCTTCGGGGTGTTGTTCTTCCTGGTGCTTCCGGCATTGCCCGAAACGGCGGGTGGCGGGTCGGTTGTGCCCCAGCGGCCTGAGGCCTTCGTCTTCGGTGCCCAGCAGGTGGCGGGACAGGCCTGGTGGTTCGCCGTCATCCTCGGAACTGCCGTTTTTGGCGGTGAGTTGGCCACAACCGCCTGGGCAACTTCGCTTGCACGTGAATCGCGTAAACCGCGCCACATCTTGTCCAAGTTCGTGGTCTTCACGGTGGCGTCCTGGCTGGCCCTTCTCCTCGGGACCGCAATCTGGGCCGTGGTGACATTTCTCTTTGCCGAGGGCAGCGGTTCGCCGACGACCACGGAGTGGGTGGGACTGGGATGGAAGTTCCTGGTGATCGCGGCCGCGTGGACGTCGATCGGTCTGGGGGCGATCGGGTTGACGAGATCGATCCCGTCGGCGATGGCGATCGCATTGGGTCTGTCTTTCGTGGACTCGATTCTGTCGCCCTTCGTCGACTTCTACGAGACCGTCTCGCTGACTGCCGCATCGAACGGGATCTTCGGCGTCGCTGCCGGGAGCCCATTCAGCGGCCTCATCCCCGGTGGTGACATGTCGGTCGCCCACGCTCTCCTCATCATGGTGGGGTGGTCCGCCCTCGCTCTCGGGGCGATGTGGTGGGGTCTTCAGCGACGGGACGCCTGAGCCCGGCCGTAGACCTTTCGGAGCTCCTTGTGCCAGCATCCGTGGTGCCAGTGACGACGCATGTCGACGGCATCGTCGGGGACAACGACGAGGTGAAACGTCCCTGCCGGGATCGTGTTGTCGCAGCCCGGGCAGACATACTCCTTGACTGCCTGATACGGCTGAACTGGTACGACCGTCACCCCGAGAAGATGGCCCATGCGATCACCGCCAACGTCACGAGCACCGCGATCACCACCATGGCGATGTCGAATGCCGTCTTCTGATGCTCTCGGAATGGATTGAAACCCACATCGAGACGGTAACCCGATCCGGGGCCTGTCTACTGTCATCATCACTGAATGACCTGGCTGAGAGTCGAGACCAAGGGCGCGGTTCGGAGGGTCACCATCGACCGACCCGACCGCAAGAACGCGATACCGTCTCCCGATGGGTGGCCGGTCCTCGCTGCGGCATTCGAGGACTTCGAGCAGAGTGACGATCGCGTGCTCGTGATCACCGGTGCCGGCGGAGATTTCTGCGCGGGTGCCGACCTCGACCCCGGACGGTTCAGCGACGGTGGCTCGGTTGCCGACGGTCATCGGCGCATGAAGGTGGTGGCGAGGGCGGCCATGGCTCTCCACAGGACCACCAAGCCAACCATCGCGGCAGTGGACGGTGTCGCGGTGGGGGCCGGGATGAACCTCGCCCTCGGCTGCGACGTGGTCATCGCCACCGAGCGAGCCCGTTTCTCGGAGATCTTCGTCCGACGCGGCCTGAGCGTCGACTTCGGGGGCACATGGCTCCTGCCCCGGGTCGTCGGGCTGCAACGGGCCAAGGAGCTAGCCCTCTCCGGGCGGATCGTGGGCGCCGAGGAGGCGGTGACTCTGGGCATCGCCATTGAGATGGTTCCGGCCGACGATCTCGAAACGCGGGCGACCGAACTGGCCGACTCCTTTCTGGCGGGCGCTCCTCTCGGTCAGATGTTCGCCAAGCAGGGTCTCAACGCCTCCTTCGAGACGAGTTTCGCCGATGCCCTCGCATGGGAGGGTCAATCTCAGGCCATAGCCTTTCGCACCGAGGACGTCGCCGAGGGGATCAAGGCTTTCACGGAGAAACGTGACCCGGAGTGGAAGGGTCGATAGGCCCCGCCATCTGTTCGGATCCGTTTATCGGCTCGAAACAGAGTCGAAATACTTCGGGCTTACCTTCGTGGCATGGATGTCGCGTTGATCCAATGGCCATCCGATGAGTCATTGCGAATCCAGCTCGCCCGACAGGAGCACCCCCGTCTGTTGTTGGTCGAGCCCGAAGCGGCCCCGCCTAGATGCGTCGACGTGCTCGAGGACTGGGTGCGTCTCCCGGTCTCACAGGCCGATCGAAAGGCTCGAATCATCTCCCTCGAGGAGCGAGCATGCCGTGATCGGGAGGAAGCTCCGATCATGGGCCAGGATGGAACCCTCGACTATCGAGGCGCCAGAGTCCAGCTCTCGGGGACGCAGGCCCGGATCATCTCGGCCCTGATCGACCGGTTCGGTGCCGTCGTCAGTCGGGAGGAGGTAACCGCACGGGCATGGCCCGGTTCCGATGCCAGCGCCAACAACCTCGACGTCACCATTGGGAGGCTGCGTCGTGAGATCGCCGGACTCGGCCTCTGGATCAAGACGGTGCGCTCGCGCGGGTTTCTGCTCTGCGGCGTCGAAGGCCCGGGACAGGCATGAAGCTGGCACGCCCAGCCCGACATGAATCTGTCAGGTATGTGTCAGGAAGCCGTCCCATCGTCGTAACACGAGGCAAACGATCGTGAAACGGGCTGCCTTTACCTTGCCGTCACTTGATGGAGCTAGCCAGGCCGGGGCCCGGACATGGGTCGGTCATGGAGGAGGCGGATAGTGAAGAGAGCCAAGAGAAAACTACTGATCGGAGCGGTTTTGGGCACCTTGCTGGTGCTCCTCGTCGCCACCCCGGCGACAGCACAGGAGGACCCGGGCTTCGCCACCCAATTCGTGCTCGACAACCTCTGGATACTCATCGCCGGTGTCCTGGTGTTCTTCATGCAGGCCGGCTTCGCGCTGGTCGAGGCGGGTCTGACCCGTGGCAAGAACGTCTCGAACATCATGATGAAGAACTTGATGGACATGTCGGCGGGTGTCCTGGCCTTCGCACTGGTGGGCTATGGCATCGCCTTCGGTGGGGAGAACCTCCTGGGTGGCTGGTTCGGCTTCGACTTCGGCATCTCCGGTGTGGAGGACACGACGGCGGACGGGCTTTTACCGTCGACGTTCTTCTTCTTCCAGGCCGCCTTTGCCGCGACGGCGGCGACCATCGTGTCCGGCGCCATGGCGGAGCGGACGAAGTTCAGGAGCTACTTCGTCTACAGCTTCTTCATCACGGCGTTGATCTACCCGGTGGTCCTTCGTTGGACCTGGGGTGGTGGATGGCTGGCGAACCTCGAGTACCCGTTCTCGGACTTCGCCGGCTCGACAATCGTCCACGCCACAGGTGGCTGGGCGGCGATGATGGGTGCGATCGTGCTCGGTCCCCGCATCGGCAAGTACGGCCGGGATGGGAGGCCGCGAGCGATACCTGGCCACTCGATGCCGTTCGTGGTGCTCGGTGCGATGATCCTCTTCATCGGCTGGTTCGGGTTCAACCCGGGCTCTGAGCTCGCCGCCGACGAGTTCGTCATGCCGATCGCTCTGAAGACCTTGCTCGCCGCAGCCGCCGGCGCCGTGACCGCGATGATGGTCAACTGGGTCAAGGACGGGAAGCCGGATGTGTCGATCGCGGCCAACGGGCTCCTGGCCGGTCTGGTCGCCATCACCGCACCAGTCGGTTCCGTGGAGACCTGGGCGGCCGTGCTCATCGGAGCGATCGGCGGTCTCATCGTCGTGTTCTCGGTGTCGATGTTCGACCGGCTCAGGATCGACGATCCCGTCGGAGCCATCTCGGTCCACGGCGTGGTCGGGACCTGGGGCACGTTGTCGATCGCACTGTTCGCCGTCTACGACGACGCTTTCTTGGGACGTGAGAACGCCGGCCTCTTCTATGGCGGCGGTCTCGACCAGCTATGGACCCAGCTGATCTTCGTGGTCGTGCACTTCGTGTTCGTCACCCTCGCCGCCGGTCTGCTCTTCCTGGCGATCAAGCACACGATCGGCCTCCGGGTCAGCCCCGAAGAGGAGCTCGCCGGTCTCGACGTCGAGGAGCACGGGTCACCTGGCTACGGCCACGATCCCGCTCATGTCGGCTCGGGCGTTGTCACCGGCGCGCTCAGCGGAGCCGACAGGCAGTCGATTCCGAACTCGGAAGGAGGGAGCGAATGAAGCTCATCATCGCCTTCATCAAGCCGTTCAAGTTGGAGCAGGTCGGCGAGGCGCTGAAGTCTGTCGGAGTCT
>DASUUP010000326.1:0-5303 GCA_036373995.1 Acidimicrobiia bacterium | reverse complement strand
CTTCCGGATATGTAGCCGCCCGGATGGTCAGATGGCAACTAATCCAACTTCGGACACGGGCGGTGGCACCGTTATCCTGTGTTCTCCCCGTGCGCTCGTAGCTCAATTGGATAGAGCGTCTGACTACGGATCAGAAGGTTGAGGGTTCGAGTCCTTCCGAGCGCGCAAGGCAAAACCCCTGGTAGCGGCACAGCGGGCTTCTCTGGGTGTGTCGACCCTCGGACCTTTCTGACGCGAGGGAGCCATTCGTGCCCTGGCCCCTGCTAATAGCGAACGTCGAGCTGAATCGATTAGGCGGAGGCCTCGCGCTCTGAGATAGCGCGGGGATGACGGCGGATCCGGCGGACCTTGTCGCCTTCGATTTGCTGGGTGTGATAGAGGTCCCACCGTATCTGGCCGTTCATCCAGAACCCGCTGGAGGTGCCGAAGTATTTAGAAAGCCTGAGAGCGGTGCTCGGTGTGATCCCGCGCCGCTGGTTCACAATCTCATTTACCCGCTGATAGGGCACACCAATGGCCTCGGCGAGCTCTCGTTGCGTTAGGTCGAGCGGCTTTGGGAACTCCTCAACCAGCATCTCTCCTGGATGCGTGGGCTCTCGCTTAGCTGGAATTCGGACCATTTTTCACCTCAGTGGTAGTCGACTACCTCAACGTCGACCGGACCCGATTCCATTCATCGGAAGCAGATCCGGTAGTGGTCGATGATCCGAATGCTGTGATGCCCTTGGCGGTCTCCCCGTAGTGCCTCGAGGCGGTTGCCAGGTGGGAACTCGCAGGTCGTCGAAGTTCTCGACCTGGTCGAGTGCATCGAGTCTTCTCGTAGCAACTTCGCCGACCTGAAGCGGGTGCTTGAGACGCGCGGCTGAGCTGCGGGGCTTCGAAGGGTCGGGAGAGAAGTGATTGCTTGTTCAGCGACCGGGCCGTCTGCGGTCGCCGGTCACTTCACAGCGTAGAGCTGCCATTCACCGTCGAGGCCCTTTAGACGATGGACACCGCGATCGGTGAACGTGAACTCCGATCCTGCGACGAGGTCGCCCACCGTTCGGGATGCGAGGGACTTCGTTGGCGGCGTGACAAGGGCCGAAAGTGCGATCACGGACCAGCTGTCAGGACGTTCGGGATGTCACGATCCGGAAGGGAACCTCCTGATCCTCCCGGAGGCGAAACCGGGCTAGGCGGTCCTCTCAGTCCTCGCCGCCCGGCGTGGCGTAGGTCTCTTGTCGACGTTCGGTCAGATTCACGGTCAGGATGACCCTCCTGTCCAGGACCTCCTCGAGCCTGCGGCCAAGCTCATCGACGGGAGGCGGCTGATGCTCACCGGTCAGCTCCACCAGCACCTCGTCACCGTCGACGCTCACGTCGACGACCTCCAGTTGGCGGTCGGACAACCAGGTGTCGACCTCCCGTGAGGTGATCACCGCAGCCTGTTCGTCGCGCACTGCGGTCGCCAGGCTGTTGTACAGGGGGACCGCCAGAACTCCAACCGGGATGAGGGCGAGGGTCACCGCAAGAGCCACCTGCCAGCTGAGACGGGTGATCCGTACCGTGGGGATGAACCCAGTGGCCAGGAACACCACACCACCGGCCAGCACGATGGCGGTGAGGTTGGTCAGGTAGAGCAACCCGGCGCCGACGGCGAGATCGCTGCGGCCGAGGTCGAGCGCGGCGCCCACCACTGCCAGCGGAGGCACCAGTGCGACCGCCACCGCCACTCCCGGAAGGGCACTTCCAACCTCTTCCCTGACCAGGGCATAGCCCCCGGCGGTGCCTGCGGCCAGGGCGACCGCGAGGTCGAACAGAGTGGGACGGGTGCGCGCCAGGAGCTCGTTGGGCAGCACCCCGACCTGTACGTCCGGTGCCAGGGCGGCCACCGCCCATGCGAGCAGCATGCTCCCGAGACTCGCCACCACCACGAAGCCGATGCTCCTGGCCGCGCGTTTTGGCCAGATCATGGTGGCTGCTGCAGCGACGGAGAGCACCGGTGTCATCAAGGGGGACAGGAGCATCGCCCCTATGACGATGGCCGGGGAGTCGGCGGCTATCCCGATGGAGGCGATTACCACCGACGCCGACTGGAGCAGGGTGAACCGGTAGAGGTAGGGCCGTCGCCGTTCTCCCTCGTAGAAGAGCTGGCCGAGGATGCGATCCCGCTCCTCCGGCTCCACCCGCCGTCTCTCCCACCAGGAGCGGGCCCGTCGATGATTCCCCTCCTCCGCCCGTTCGTCGTTGTCGAGGTCGACGGTCTCCGCGTCCCGTTCGAGCTCGGGGACCTCTTCGTTTTCCGGTGGCATGGGGGAAAGCTATCCAGCCTATCTCGCCGACACGCAGATCCGAGGCCTCGATGTGGTCACAGGCGTCAGAGGAGATCGATGCGGAATCCCGTGTAGGACAGCTCCCCCCGGAGCTTGATGCGCTTGACGCCGGTGACTTGCTCGGCCAGCCAGAAGTACTCGGCCGACGTGAGGTATCGGGTCACCGGGCGAGGCGTTCACCCTTAGGACGTTGCCGTGGGAGCCAAGTTGGGAGCCAAGTTGGGAGCCATACTCTGCGGACCCCGAGGGACGGCCGTGGACGCCGGTGGACTCGGAAGCCCGTACTGCCGCGCTCTCCGGATGCTCCTGGACGCCTGTGGGCAGCGTTTGGAGATCTACGGATCAGAAGGTTGGGGGTTCAAGTCCTCCCGAGCGCGCTAGAGAAATCCCTTGCAGTAGCAGGGGATTCACGTGTCCCGTACTCGTTGAAGGGTCCGAGCAGGGCGACCTTTGGGAGCCATTTGCCCTATCGGACCTCGTCGATTCGGGAGATCACCCTGGCAACTGACACGCACGAATGCGCTGAAATTGCTTTTGCGAACGAATGGCGACTCGCACTGGTCCCAGAGCTGTCTTAGCTTGATTGTGTGAGCGGTGTTCACGACCAGCCAGAGGTTCAGGAACCCACGTCTCGGGCGGGGAAGTTACGGCATCGCCTTGGGCATCTGCTGGGCCACGATCACGACCACTCCCCGAACTTGGGGCTACTCGACATCGGAGCCGTAGGCATCCGAGCGACCAAGGTTTCATTGGTCGGCTTGGGGATCACTGCCGCGATCCAGGCCGCGGTCGTGGTCATCAGTGGTTCGGTCGCCCTGCTCTCTGACACCCTCCACAACCTCACTGATGCCCTCACGGCTGTTCCACTCTGGATCGCTTTCTCTTTGGGACGCCGACCAGCGACCCGCCGCTACACGTACGGGTTCAATAAGGCCGAGGACTGGGCCGGCATCGTCATCGTTCTGGCGATTGCGCTCTCTGCGGGCCTAGTGATCTGGGAGTCAGCACAAAGACTTGTCGAACCCCGGCTTATCGACCAAATTCCATGGGTGATCACAGCCGGTGTGGTGGGTGCTCTGGGCAACGAACTGGTGGCCCGCTACAGGATGAGAGTGGGCGAGCGGATCGGTTCCGAGGCACTAGTCACGGATGGCCGTCATGCCCGCACCGACGCCCTGACCTCCCTGGCTGTCGTCGTGGCCGGAATAGGCGCTGCCTTTGGGGTTTCCTGGGTCGATCCCGTGGCCGGTCTGGCTGTTGCAGTCCCGATCCTGTGGCTACTCGGCAGATCGGCACGGCGCATCTTCCGTCGGCTGTTCGACGGTACCGAACCCGAAGTAGTCGACATCGCCGCCGACACGATTCAAGGTGTGGAGGGTGTGAGATCCCTAGGTGACCTTCGAGTCCGATGGCACGGCCATCAACTACGGATCGCTGCCTCCATATCTGTTGATTCGAATCTCAGTGTCAAAGAGGACCACGACATCGCCCACACCGTCGAACACAAACTCCATCACTCGTTCCCCATCCCAGTGGTGGCCACTATCCACGTAGAACCCCACGACCACGCCGACCGACACGACATCACCGCCCACCACACTCATCCTTAACCGGCAGGGGGACACCGGGCCCCCAAGCTAGACGTTCTACGCCATAGTGTGGGTCGCCTCGGAAGCAGCGTCTTCGTCGATGCCCTTGCCCCGGCGCTGGGCCTGAAGCCGGATCGGCAGTTGCGAGCCAGACCACGACAGACCGCGATCAGACAACAGGCTGAAATCCAAAGGCCCGCGGTGATCTCTTCGAGAACCCTCCCGCGGAAAAGGGTCGTTCGGCCCTAACACGAACCGGCGTCCGGCCCTAGTTCTGTCGGGAGGGTCCAACCCCTCGGTGCCAAGAACGAGGCAACTATGGCTTCAGTGCAAGAAGTGGCCGAGCAGACGACCGCCGCACTGGTCGGCGAGCGGGAGAAGGCCGTCGCCCTGCACGACTACGTGCGTGACACGGTGGCCTTCGGTTTCAACCGGCGCTTCGAGGCCGGTTCGCCCCAATACGTGCTGAGTTGCCGTGTCGGACACTGCAATCCGAAGAGCCAGCTGCTGGTGACACTCTTGCGGGCTGCCGGCTTCGAGGCCCATCAACATTTCGTCGCCATCTCCAGCCACATCCTGAAGGGTGTATTCCCCGCCCCTCAATCCTGGACCCTGATCCCCGAGGTGTCGCACAGCTATGTCGACGTTGAGGTCGAGGGCACCTGGTGCGCAGTGGACAGCTTCAGCATTGACACGCCGTTGCTGAACGCTGCCCAGGCTCAACTGACGGCCGAGGGGCGGGCCCTCGGCTACGGCGTCCGCAGCGACTCGACCAACATCTGGGATGGGCAGAGCGACGCCTTCAGTCAGTTCAGCCCGGCCATCATGATCGAGGACCACGGGCGGATCGACGATCTCGAGGCCTACTTCAGCAGTCGGCAATATCGCAACCGCCTCTTCGGCATCCGATTCAACACCCTGATCGGGCTCCTTGGTCAGCTCTACGTCGGCCCGATCAACGCCAATCTCAACCGGCTGCGCAGTGGCCGATGGCAGGCCAGCGCGAAACAACCGCACGCCGCCTGAGCGACCCGGCGCGATGCCGCGAAGCGTGGCCGGCTACATCGGCGGAGGCGATGGTCGACCTCCAGGGTCCGCGTCGAGCCTATAGCTCCGGTAGGCGGAGGCGTTCGCTGGGAGCCAAGTTGGGAGCCATTCGCTGTGGACCGCCCTGGATGGCCACGGACGCCGGCGGACTCGTAAGCGCCTCGTTGCGAGCCGTGTGGACGCCAGTGAACGTCAATGGACACGGCTTGGAGATCTACGGATCAGAAGGTTGGGGGTTCGAGTCCTCCCGAGCGCGCAAAACGAATCCGTTGTGGCACAACGGATTCGAGGCTTTTGTGGCCGGCGACGTTTTCTGACGATTGGGAGCCATTCCTTCCCTGGGTCGTTCCACGAC
>DASUUP010000325.1:0-4313 GCA_036373995.1 Acidimicrobiia bacterium | reverse complement strand
TCTGAACATTCGCGAACCCGGGGTTGGCCTGTCCGTTCGGACAGGTCGGAGTTTCCGAAGGAAACTCCCTTCGTCTCGAACGCAGTTCGAGACGCCACGCCGTATTCGGCGCAAATCCGCTCATGTTCGAAGTGGAGGCGTATCAGATACGGTCGCGGAACAGCTCTCGAGAGATGATGTTGCGCTGAATCTCCGACGTCCCCTCGTAGATGCGAGGCGCCCGCACCTCCTTGTAGAGGTGGGCCAGGGTCGAGTCGGCCTCCAATCCGCGGGCGCCGAGGACCTGGATGGCGACGTCGACGGCCCGTTGCGCAGTCTCGGTCGCATACAGCTTCGCCATGGCTGCCTTGCCGGTGATTCCCTTTCGCTGGGCGTCGTACGTTCTGGCTGCGTCATAGACGAGGTGCCGGCTGGCCTCGATCGACACTTTCACGTCGGCCAGTTGATGCGAGATCCCCTGGAATCGGGATATCGGTGTGCCGAAGGCCTCCCGGCTCCGGGCGTGCTCGACGGCGATGCCGAGTGCGGCCTCGGCCATTCCGAGGGCGAAGGCTCCGACGCTGGGCCGGAACAAGTCCAAGGTCTCCATCGCCACCTTGAATCCCTCGTCGACTCCACCGAGGACGTTGTCGTCGGGCACGTAGACGCCGTCGAACGACCAGGTGCCCAGCGCATGGGGGGCGATCATGTCGATTCTCTCCCCGGTCACGCCGTCGCTGGCGATGGGCACGGCGAAAGCGGTCACACCCTTGGCCCCGGCATCAACAGTGGTGCGAGCGAATACGGTGGCGACGTCGGCGTCGGGAGCGTTCGATATGTATGCCTTCTCACCGGTGAGGCGGTATCCGTCGCCGTCCCGCTCCGCCTTCAGGGCGAGAGCAGCGGCGTCCGACCCGGCACCGGGCTCGGTGAGTGCGAATGCGGCAACGGCATCTCCTGAGCGAAGCTTTGGCACCCACTCCGCGACGACCCGCTGGCTCCCGTGTCGTTGAATGGAGACACCGCCCAGACCCTGCAGCGCAAATGCCGTTTCGGCCTCGGTGCATACCCGCGCCAGACCCTGCCTGATCTGGCACAGAGAGAGGGCCGTGAGCTGTTCGGCGTCGAACACGCTCATGAACATGCCGGCAGAACCGAGGGCAGAGACGAGCCGGCGGTTGACCCGGCCCGGGGTCCCGGCCTCGGCGACCGGCACGAGACTCGCTCCGAGACTCTCGGCCTCCCGTATGAGCTGGTCGTCCACGCCGTTCAGGACCGAGTCCGCATCGGTTCGAGGGTCGCTTCCATCGAGGGACAAGGTACCGCCTCCCACCTGGCCATGCCGAGGGTCTCCTCGGTGGACCGTTACGCTGCCCTGTCGTGAGTCCCTTTCGAGCCAGCGCGTCTCTCACCGACAACTGGGAGCATTTTCGCTTCGAGGTCGACCACGGCGTAGCCACGGTCACCTTCGATCGGCCCGAGAAGCTGAATGCCCTCACCTTCGACGTCTACGCCGATTTTCGCGATCTCCTCGGTGAGGCCGAGCATCGTGAAGACGTGAGAGTGCTGGTCGTTACCGGCTCGGGCAAGGGATTCTGCTCGGGTGGTGACGTCGACGAAATCATCGGCCGGCTCCTCGAAATGGATACCAAGGGCCTTCTCGAGTTCACCCGAATGACCGGTGCCGTCGTCGAGAAGATGAGACGGCTTCCCATGCCCATCATCGCATCGGTGAACGGCGTCGCAGCAGGTGCGGGCTCCGTCATCGCCCTCGCCGCAGACTTGAGGGTCCTCGCCGCCTCGGCCTCGTTTCACTTTCTCTTCACCAGGGTGGGGCTCGCCGGGGCCGATATGGGGTCGGCGTATCTCCTGCCGCGAGTGGTGGGCCTGGGCCGGGCCACCGAGTTACTGCTTCTCGGGGAGAGGGTCGAGCCTGCGGACGCGGTCGCCATGGGTCTCGCCTCCCGTGTCGTCGAAGACGACCGTCTCGCCACCGAAACCGCCGAACTGGCACGTCGGCTCGCCGATGGCCCCACGATGGCCTACGGGGCCACGAAGGTCCTCCTCAGCCGGGAGCTGGACATGGATCTCGGCTCCTCCATCGAGCTGGAGGCGTTCACCCAGGCCCTGCTGATGACGACCGAGGATCACGCCGAGTTCTATCGAGCGTTCACCGGAAAGAGAGACCCGCAGTGGAAGGGCCGATGAGTCGGCACCACCTGTTCAACCCTGAGGGGATGCCTCCGGCGTCCGGCTTCTCATACGGTGCCCTCTCCGATACGGGGAAACTCGTTCATATCGCCGGGATCACCGGTCATGCCGCCGACGGCTCGATCGACGTCGACCTGGTAGATCAGTTCGGCAGGGCCTGCGCAGGCGTGGCCAGGGTCATCTCCGAAGCCGGGGGTGGCCCGTCGGATCTGGTTTCGCTGACGATCTACACGACCGACATCGAGACCTATCGGGCCAGACCCAAAGAGCTCGGAGTCGCCTATCGCGATGTCTTTGGCAAGCACTACCCGCCGATGGCGCTCTTCGGGATCGGCGAGCTGTTCGACCCTCGGGCACTGGTGGAGCTGGTAGGTGTGGCCGTGGTGCCCGAATAGACCCATTCCGGGAACCCAGGGTTGGCTCAGTCGTCGAGGATGTACACCGGTCCCTCGTAGCGACGTATCCGGCCCTCGCTGGCCCTCTCCTCCAGAAGACGATCGAGGCTGGTCTGCGCCGCCGGGGTCGACATGCCCTCCAGGTGATCGAGGGGCACGTTCAGGCGGAGGGCCCGATTGGGGACGAGGAATCGGGTCACTCCGGCCGGAAGGAGGTCGTTGCCGACGGCGGCAGCCATCACGTCCTCCACCGTGACGATGGGGAACTCGATGATCGCCGCCCACCCCGGGTAGCTGGTTGCTACGTGCTCCCGACGCGGGTCGGTCGTCCGCGTCACACGCCATTGTCCGATATAGGTGCGGACCAGTGCCGACAGGGTGGCGTTGTCGCTCATGCCATCGGCACCCGTCACGAGTTGGCTGGGGCCCTCGTGGGGGTGGATGGCTGGTGTGCCGTAGTTTTCGGACATAGTCAGATCCGGGCTCGCCTCGACAACGGAGAGCAGCTCGTCGGGAGTGCATTCACGGACCACGTGGTGCCAGGTGCTCAGGTCCACCGTGTGCCGCTCGACGATTTGGACGACGGCGAGGCTCAGCCCGATCCTCTTCAGCGTCTCGGTTCGGGTCGCTCCATCCAACAGCACCAACTCGCCGCTTGGCGCTTCGATGCAGACCATGGGATTGACTTGGATCCCTTCGGCGCTGATGCGCCGCTCGAGACGCTCGACCCGAAGCGGATCGACTTCCTCATGACGCCGGATGCTCTCCAGGGGGACCACACGCAACATGGGCACGTGGGGCATTCACGACATCCTAGGAATCGGCGACGTCGTTCAGCAGGGCAACGAGACGATCGACGTCGTCGGCGTCCTGGTAGACGCCGAAGCCGATGCGAAGACGGTTTCCCCTGTAGTCGGTGATCACACCCCTGTCGTGCAGCTTCTGATAGGCCCTTGCGGCCTCCTCGCTCTCGAAAGTGAGGAAGTTGCCCGTCTCGAACTCCCGACCCGGCGTCAGCTCTCCAGGCAGTGCAGCCTTGGCCAGGAATCTGTCCTGTAACCCGCGGGCGTGGGCGTGGATGGCTCCCGGGTCGACGCCCTCGCCATGGAGCCAGCCGAGAACAGCATCCATTCGATATACGCCGGAAGGGTCGTAGGTCGCACCGGCGAAACGTGACCCATCGATCGCGAACGCGATCTCCTTCCCGACACCGCTCTCCAATTGACCGAAGCCGGCGTACCACCCGGTGTCGACCGGGCGGGGCCCGTATCCCGGCGGGCTGTGGAGGAAGCACACGCCCTCGCCCGACATGGCGTACTTGTACCCACCGGCCATGTAGAAGGCACGGTCCTGGATCGAGCCGAGGTCGGTTGGCCGGGCCATGAAACCGTGATAGCCGTCGATGACGAAGAAGGCGCGCTCCTCGGAGACCGAGGAAACGATCCGGTCGAGCTCGGGGACCACGAAACCGGAGTCGTAGAAGACCTGGGAGATGTAGATCAGGTCGTGTGCCCCGGAGCGGGCCTCGGCCGTGAACCGATCGGCGAAGGTGTCGTATGGCTGGGTCGGAACCCTGTCCACGATGGCCAGACCCTCCTCCTCCCACCTGCGCGACTGCCGGGTGAAGGAGTGGAACTCCGATCCGGTGGAGAGCACCCGCACCGGCGGGTCGAAGCACGAGAAGATCCGGACCAGAAACTCGTGGGTGTTCGGGGCGAAAGTCAGGCT
>DASUUP010000324.1:0-3028 GCA_036373995.1 Acidimicrobiia bacterium | reverse complement strand
GGCCATGGGCGCAATCGCGGAGGGAGACGTCATCGTCAGGAATCGAGACGTCATCGCTGCCGCCCGCGTAACCGAATCCGAGTTCGACGATGTGGCAGCCGCGGAACGGCGTGAGCTCGACCATCGTGTGACGCTGTTTCGAGGCGGTACCAGCCAGATCGATCCGGGCGGGCACACTGCTGTGGTGGTCGACGACGGTCTCGCCACGGGGTCCACCGCCCTGGCCGCCGTCTCTGTGCTCGACCAGCAGGGTGCCGATGCCGTCTGGCTGGCAGTACCCGTCGCACCGTCTTCCCCGTTGGGCCGTCTCGAGGCGATCGTGGAGCGCCTGGTCATCCTGCATCGACCCAGAGGTTTCGGCGCCGTCGGCTCCTGGTACCGGGACTTCACCCAAACCAGCGACGAAGAGGTCCGAGACTTGCTCGAACGAGCACGGCTAGCGTGATCGACGATCGATGAAACCGGAACCCGGGGTACCTCGGGCCGTATACGGCCCAAATCCGCTCATCTACAGCGAGCCGACGAGAAGAGAGGGAGCAAATGCCGTCTTTGGAGAAGTTCTGCACCGTCGAGGGGAGTCTCGGCATGAATGTGATCGGGCAAGCGCCGGCCGGTATGCGCATCGACTTCCCGTTCGAAGGCGCCGCCACCAGCGACCACTGGGAGGGGGAACGACCTGTCAAAGGCATCGACTACGTGACGGTGCGCTCCGATGGGAACATGATGCTCGACTTGCACGCCACGATCGGCGAGAAGGGTGAGTCAGTGGCTTACCGGGGAATTGGGGTGTCCATCGCCAACGAAGATCGGTCGGCCGACCCCAAGGAGTTGATCGTCTTCGAGACGGCCAACGAGGATCTGGCCTGGCTCAACAACGAGGTTGGCGTGGCCTTTGGCCACGGCGCCGGGGGAAAGATCACACTCGAGATCTATTTGGCGAAGCCGTAGGCGCGCGAGCCGCTGCCGGTCACCGGGACCACCCATTCACCCCATGAGTGTGATTCTCCGTGAAGTCGACGCAGATCTCCCCGGATCTCTCTGGTTGGTCCTCGTGCCCGACATCCAGAAAGCGAACATCGATCGCTCGGTCACGCTGCCGCGCATTGTCACCTCGATATCCCCATATCTCGGTGTGTACCCCCACGAGGTCCGCTGCTCTTCGGCGACGATGAGGCCGTCCCGGAAAGGCTGAGGACCGAGTGTGCTCCCCGCCGGGCCAGAGAAGCTCGCATGAGACGCGGATCGGCTCCTCGTGGAGGTCGGGGCACCACAGTCCCTGATCCAGGGGAATGCTGAGATGCAGACCATGTTCGGCTGTCTCGTGGCTGGCTGCCGATGCCTCTCGTGAGCTCCAATGGGCCAGGTAGTGGGAACCCAGACCGAGAGGTCGAGATCGTCGCCTTCGAAGCCCTCATCGAGATGAGACAGTGATGTCGCTCACGTCTCGGCTATGAGCCGGAGGCGGGATTCTTGAAGTCCGGCTCTCTCTTCTCCAGGAAAGCGGCCACACCCTCGGCGTGCTCCGGCGTCTTGCCCAGACGACCCTGCTCTTCCTTCTCGGCTTCCAGGGCGTCGAGAAAGCTCAGCCGTCGCGAGCCGTGGATCAGACGCCGGGTCGTGATCAGCGCATCGGTAGACATGTCTGCGAGTTTCCCTGCATACTCCAACGCCTTCTCGACGACCTCGCCCTCAGGGACGACGGCGGCGCAGAGTCCCCTGGCCAGCGCCTCGTCAGCGTTCATCCGACGGTTGGTCAGGGCCATCTCGAGGGCGACAGAGGTGCCGACGTGGTGCGGGAGGAGCCATGTGGACCCCGAGTCGGGAGCGAGGCCGATGGCTGTGAAAGCCGACGTGAAGTAGGCGGATTCGGTCATGACCCTGATGTCACAGCCCAGGGCCAGACCCATGCCGGCGCCGGCCGCGACGCCGTTGACCGCGGCCACGGTCGGTACCGAGCATCCCCCTATGGCGTGGACCAAGGGATGGAACTCGTCGTCGAGGTGTGCTGCCAGGTCGGGCCCACCTCGGTCGTACTCGTCCTGGAAGCCTGCGAGATCGGCCCCGGAGCAGAATGCCTTGCCCTCGCCGGTCAGCACCACGGCGCGTGCCTCGTCGCCGGCCCTGGCCATGTGCTCCACCACGGACGCGGACAGATCGGCGTCGATCGCGTTGTAGCGGTCCGGTCTGTTGAGGGTGACGATCGCCACGTCCCCCTTCATCTGATATCTGCTGGTCAATCTTTCCTCCTCGACCTCGCGAATCGTAAACGAGCGAAAAGGCCGGTAGTGATTGAACTATCGCCTAACGTGTCCTCCATCGTCGCAGCAGAAAGCGCGAAACCATCGACCCACAAGGAGGCGTCGTGAACAAATCCGAGATGGCTGACAGGCTCGCCGACAAGGCGGACATCTCGAAGGCCAAGGCCACCGAGGTAATCGACCACCTCTTCTCCACCAAGGATGGGGAAGGGATCATTGCCGTCGAGCTGGACGCGGGCCGCAAGGTCAACATCACCGGCTTTGGCAGCTTCACACTCAAGCGTCGGTCGGAGCGTCAGGGGCGCAACCCGGCCACAGGCGAGACCATCACCATTCCCGCGAGAAACTACGCGCACTTCAGCGCATCCAAAGGTCTGAAGGACCGGGTGGCCGACTAAGGCCGACTCGATCGATTTGAAAGTGGCGGGCCGCTAAGGCCCGTCACTTTTTTTTTGGGGGGCCCCACAACCCTTTCTGTGTCGATTATTCCGTCTCTCATGCGGAATAATCGACACAGAAGGGTTGTGAGAAACGCCTGTTGGCTTGACTCAGGCCCGGTTTAACGTAATCACATGAAGCTGGACCCGGAGCGGTGGCGGTCACCGGTGGCCATTGCGCACCGGGGAAGCCGGGTGCTCTGGCCGGAGAACACCGACACGTCCTTCCAGGGGGCTTACGACCTGGGTTACCGGCATTTCGAGACAGACCTCCACATCACCGCCGACGGGGCTCTGGTTTGTTTCCACGACCCGACCGTCGATCGCACCACC
>DASUUP010000323.1:0-6109 GCA_036373995.1 Acidimicrobiia bacterium | reverse complement strand
GCACCACCGAGGCCACCGGGCGAGTCGAGGACTTCACCCTGGCCGAGTTGCAGGCCCTGGATCCCGGCTATCGGCACGCGACGACCGAGGGCTACTCCTTTCGCGACAGTGGATCACGTGTCCCCACCCTCGAGTGGCTGTTGACGAGCTTCCCCGACGTCTCGGTGGTGGTGGACATGAAATGCGATGGTATCGCCGGACCACTGGCAGCCCTGATCGACGATCTCGACGCTCATGAGCGTCTGATCGTCGGGTCTTTCTCCGACAGCCGGATCAGCGAGCTCCAAGAGTTCACCGACATGCGGGTACCCGTTTCCTGTGGTCCGACACTGGCGCGGCTCTGGGTCCTCGCATCACGCGTCGGTCGGGGAGCCGGTGGACAGATCGCCGCCCTCCAGCTACCCACACGTTCGCGTGGGATGCGAGTGGTCGACGAGAAATTGGTCGAAGCAGCTCACAGCGCAGGGCTCCACGTCCACGTCTGGACGGTCAACGAGACCTCCGAGATGAACCGTCTTCTCGACATGGGCGTGGACGGTCTCATCACCGACCGCCCCGACCGGCTGAAGGAAGTGATGAACGAGAGGGGGGTTTGGAATTGAGAGCGTTGATCGCATCCGTGTTGATAGGAGGCATGTTCGGTTCGGCGACCGCCACCGTCGACGCGATCGGGGAAGACGTGATGATCGTCGATATCGAGGTAGAGGTCACCCCGGCCACCGAGACGGTGATCGCTCATCTCAGCTTCGAGGACGATGCGGTGCTGAGACTTCCCATGCTCGACCGCGGCGACGGCGTCTTCGGTATCCGGACCGAGCTCGAGCCCAAGAACTACTTCGTCGTGTTCGAGCTCGTCGGCGAGGATGGGGAGAGCAGCGACCCGGTGTCGCTCACCGAGATGGGTGCGGATCTCAGCGGTGACGCAGCCAGCCCGACCACGACCACGGCTGAAGGTGACGATGGCCTCGGTGAGGAGTCACGACAGATGCTCTGGCTGGCCGTGGCCCTGGGGGCCGCTTCGCTCTCCGCTCTCGCCTTTTGGGTGCTCGGCGGGCGTGATGAAGACGAAGAGGAGCCCGACGAGCCAGGGGAGGCCACCGAGAAGGAGGGCGCATCGGAAGAGGATGGGTGAAGACACTCGATGGGCCGTCCCCGATGACGCCGAGGCTCTGGCCGACGTACACATCACCGCCTGGCAGAAAGCTTACGAGCGTATCTTCCCGCCGGAGTTCCTCGCCGGTCTCGACCGAGACAGGCGGGCCAAGTGGTGGCGTGACCAGCTCGAGGGCGGCGCTCGAGTCCCGGTGGCCGGGACTCCGGCTGTCGGTTTCTGTTTCGCAGGGGACGCCGACGACGAAGGGTGGGGTGAGATCTACGCCATCTACGTCCACCCCGATCGCTGGGGGGATGGCCTGGGATACCGGCTTCTCCAGGCCGGGATGAGCCAGCTCCATGACCTCGGTCACGAAAGGGCCCTGCTCTGGGTGCTCCGCGACAATCATCGGGCGCGTCGGTTCTACGAGAGGCAGGGCTGGCGGGTGGGAAAGCCGATTCGAGTGGAGGAGATTGGCGGCGCCCAGGTCATGGAGGTCAGATACGAGACCGACCTCTGATGTCGTCCCTCACGGCTTCGAGGTCGTCGGGGTAGGTCACCTTCACGTTCGCCGGGTCGCCGGGAAGGGCGGCAACGGTGGTATCTCCGAACCGTTGCACGATCTCCACGGTGTCCTGCCCGTCGTAACCCGCCTGCGCAGCCCTGACGTAGGCGGTCATCAGCTCCGGGCCACGGAACACCTGGGGTGTCTGTGCTCTCCTCAGACCTGTGACCGGTTCATGGGTCTTCTTGTCGAGGATCAGCCGCTCGGGGTCGAGAGCGGGAAATGCGCCACCATATTGCTGTGCGAGCTTGAAGAGACGGTCGATCACGAATCCTTTCACGATGGGTCGCGCTGCATCGTGAATGCCGATCAAATCGGGCTCACCGCCGAGAGCCGCCAACCCCGCCATTTCGCTGAGAGTCCGGGTGGCGCCGCCTGCGGTGACGGTGACGTCGGGTCGCAGACTCTGGATCTCCTCGACGGCCTCAGGCTTGCAAACGACGACACATAGGTCGACATGATTGGCCACGGCGTCGATCGTGTAAGCGATCATCGGGAGGCCGTCGACGTCGGCGAGCAGCTTGTCGGCTCCGAAGCGCGTGCTGGAGCCCCCACCCACGACGATCATGGCCCGGGACGGCAATGTCATCGGTTTGAGGGTACTTTGCCTCCGTGATCTCGATCGAGCGGCTGAGAGCGCAACTGGAAGGCGAATGGGTTGCCTTCGACAAACAAGGCCGGATCGTCGACTACGTCGTGCCCAAGGACATCGGCCCGGCCACCATGTCGGTGTCGCCGGTGACCGATGCTCTGAAGAGAATCGATGAGGCCGATCGAGTCTCGGGGTCGGTCGACAAGAACTCGGTCTGGGTGGTCGACGCCATCGTCCTCAACTCGATCGTGCTACGCCGTCTCGCCGACGAGACCTACACGGCCGAGGATCTGATCGAGGCCGTCCGGGACGCCGGGTTCACGTGGCAGATCAGCCCGACTTCCGCCCCTTGAGCGCCCAGTAGGCGAGGATCGCCGCAATGCCCGTGGCAACCGCACCGGAGGCCGCGATGGTGGGCAGTCGGTCACGCAGCGTCACCGTCGACTCGAACTTGCGAACTTCCCAGCCTCGTTCCCCCGCGATTGCGGCCAGCTCGGTGTCGGGGTTCACCACGACCGGGTGACCGACGGTCTCCAACATGGGAAGGTCTGTGATCGAGTCGCTGTACGCATAGCTGGCCTCGAGGTCGATCCCCTCCGCCTCCGCCATCGCCCTCATCGCCTCCGCCTTCCCCAGCCCGTAGGCGTAGAGCTCGAGCTTGCCGGAGTACCTGCCTTCCTCATCCACGGCCGCTCGAGTGGCGATGACATCGTCGATCCCCAGATGGCGGCAAAGCGGGCGTACGATCTCCTCAGGGCTGGCCGAGACGACGACGACGCGCCTCCCATTCCCGCGGTGCTCTTGGATGATGGCGAGGGCCTCGGCATAGACCAGCGGAGTGACCACCTCGTCGACCGTCTCGGTGACCAGCGCCTCGATCTCTTCTTTGTCCCACCCGCGAGTCATGGCCGCGAGCTCCTCCTTGACCCTCTCCAGCTGATCATGATCCGCTCCGAAGGCCTGGTAATAAGCCTGAGCGATCCCCGCCTTGGCCAGAGTCGATCCGCTGAGTAACCCGGCTTTGAACATCGGTCGGCTGAAGGCCAGGGTCGAAGACTTGGCGATGATGGTCTTGTCCAGGTCGAAGAAAGCGACTGCGGTCACGTCGTCAAGTTAATCAGTGGGTACAGGGGTCTTGAACCGGCTATCGGGTGGCCATATGTTCGAGCCATGGTTGGGAAGGGGAGACATTCCATCCTTGGCGCGCGTTCGGTGGATCCGGTGCTGTCCATGGTGTCGCCGATCGGCCTGGCCGCCTCGGTGGGCACGGCTCTCGTGGTCGACCTGGTGTCGGAGCCGAGACCGGGAGCGAGGAGTCTTCGCGACATCGCCAGGGACGGGCCCAGCCTCGCCGAGTTGAGCCCGGGACGCAAGGGGGTGGCCATGCTGGTGGGAGGCGATCTCTCGCCATCGGAGGCTATGGACACCCTGGAACGCCTGGCTGTCAGATGGCCGGCCATCACCGTACGCGTCTCGGGCGGGGTCTGGCCTTTCCCCGTGGTGCCCGTGATCCCCTTATACCCCGGTCGATTGCTGGCGGTCGTCGAGCCCAGCGGTGTGTGGCAACCCGTTGGGACGGGCAGCACTCCGCATGGTCCCGGCCCGGTACTGCCCCGACTCCGCCCGGGAGCTCTGCGCCGGCTTCTGACGGGACAACTGCCCCGCCGAAGCCGGTGGGTGGCCGCCTGGCGCCCCGTCTGGGATATGCCATGGGCGTAGTGGATCGGATCAGCCGGGCCATAGCAGTGGGCCCGACATCGCTCGACCCCATCGATGTCACCAGTGAGGCCAGGCGCCTGCTCGACACGGCGGCACCGTGGCACGGCGAGGAGGAAGTCCGAAGTGTGGTCGACCGGGTCACCGGGTTGGGTCCCGTGCAGGGCCTGTTCGACGACCCCGAGATCAGCGATGTCCTCGTGAATGGCCCCGATGAGATCTGGGTCGATCGCGGTGGCGGGCTGGAGCGTGTGGCCGAGAAGTTCGTCTCGCCAGACGACGTGATAGCCACAGTCGAAAGGGTCATCGCCCCACTGGGCCTGCGTCTCGATCGCTCCTCCCCGATGGTCGATGCCCGACTCCCAGATGGATCACGTCTGCATGCCGTCCTTCCACCCGCAGCGGTCGATCTACCTCTCGTCGCCATCAGACGGTTCACCCAGCGGGTCACGTCGTTGGACGACCTGGTCGGGGCAGGAACCATCAGCCCAAGACAGCTCGACGAGCTGGTTGAGGCCGTCCGGGCCCACCGGACCATCGTCGTGTCGGGTGGCACGGGTGCCGGTAAGACGACTCTGCTGAATCTCCTGGCAACGGAGATCGACCCGAACGAGCGGGTTGTCACCATCGAGGACGCCGCCGAGCTCCAGCTGCCCGGTCACGTCGTTCGTCTCGAAGCCAGACCGCCGAACGCCGAGGGAGCGGGTGAGATCACCATCCGGAGCCTTCTCAAGTCCGCTCTGCGGCTCAGGCCCGACCGCATCATCCTCGGTGAAGTCCGCGGGCGAGAGGCCCTCGATCTCATCTCGGCCTTGAACACCGGCCATCGCGGCTCGCTCACCACCGTCCATGCCAACTCGCCTGGCGAAGCCCTGTTGCGTCTGGAGACCCTGGCACTGTCGGCGGGCAACACTTCGGAGACCGCGGTAGGACGCCAGCTCCGAGCCGCAGTAGACATAGTTGTGCAGATCGAGCGCGCCGGCGCCGAGCGGAAGGTCGTGGCGGTGTCGACTCGAGACGAGCTCGAGGAGCTGGGGTTGTGATCGTCGCCCTTGCCCTCGCTGCCGCTTTCGCCAGTGGTGTCGACCTGAGACGGCTCGGACTACTGGCTGCTGCGGTCTACTTCCCCTGGGCAGTCGGCGCAGTGGTCGTGTGGATCATCTGGAAGGCCCGCCCCGATGAAGACCACCGCCCGTCACTGTTCTGCGAGGGGGTTGCGGCCGAGCTGCGCGCCGGTTCGACACTGCGTGACGCCCTCGCCACTGCGGCCACCTCGGTGGGGAGCACCGATTCAACGGTCAACCATCCCCATGCCTTCCCGATCTCCGAGGTGGCCGCTTCAGTCGGGAAGCAATTCCCGACGATTGCAGAGGAACTGAGGCTCACAGTCATCAACGCCGCGCGCTCGGGGAGCCGGGCAGCGGACCTCTTCGACGAGATCGGCTCACTTGCCATCGCACAATCCGAGATCAGGCGCGAGGTCAGGATTGCGACCGCACCGGGAAGGGCGACGGCGATGCTCCTCGTCGGGGCCCCCGCGGTATACCTGGCGACCCAGGCTGATTCCGGCGGTGTCTCCCGAATGCTCGAATCGAGTCAGCAGAGGATCGTGGTGATGATCGGTCTCGCCCTCTTCTTCATCGGAGTGGTCGCGGCAGCGGTAATCGTGATCAGGGCATCGCGATGAGACACGTCCTCGGAGCCTCGATCGGCCTCGCCGTCGCCGGGCCCCTCGGCGGGATCATCGGCGGCGCCTCCCCCTGGTTCTGGAACCGACTCACCAGCCCCAAGCCCGTGGACGCGCCCCTGAATCTGGTGCTGTTGCTCCTTCTGATCGAGCTGAGGTCTGGGGTCTCGGTCCTTGCGGCTCTCATCGCCGTCTCCGAGACCCTGCCCGAGTACGACAGTCTGCGGACGGTTGCCCGTGTGGCACGCGTCGCCGGGCTGATGGCGGCCCTGCCGTTTGCCGACGAGGAGTTGAGGCCCGTTGTTGCCCAGTTGACCCGGGCGCAACGCTCCGGTGCCTCCCTCGGAGGCTCGGTCAGGCGCATGCTCGACAACGCACTTGCCTCCGAGCGGGCTCGGAAGCTGGCCAGAGCCCGCACCTTGCCCACCCGATTGATGATCCCGGTGACGCTTCTCA
>DASUUP010000322.1:0-8063 GCA_036373995.1 Acidimicrobiia bacterium | reverse complement strand
CACACCCGGCGGCCCTCCGAGAGCCAACGAGGGGATCTCACGGATGAACCGGGCAACCGCCTTGCGCTCGTCGTGGTGGACAGCGATCTTCAGAATCACCTCCCGGGTGCCACTGGCTCGGGCGTGCGGCCCGTAGGTCGTCTCCGCTCCGAGAACCTCGATCGAAGTCTCCCGAAAATCACCGAGACCGGCTTGCTTCAGCATCTGCCGGCCTCGCTCCAGCAAGTCCTCACCGGCGCGTCGGGCCTTGCCCGCCGCATTGCGCCCGCCGACGAAGAGGAGCATCGATGCCCGCCAGCCGTCGTGGATCTGGGCGCAACCCTTGAGAGTCTGTGGAGGTTCCCAACCGCGCGCTCCCGTGACAGCGACCCGGTTGGGCCCGACCTCCTCGACGGTGACCATGCGCCAGTCGCAGGTGACGTCGGGCAGCAGGTAGCGGGCCGGGTCACCGATCTCGTAGAGGAGCTGCTCGGTGACCGTGCGCTCGTCGACGAGCCCGTCGGAGTCGTCGGGTGTGGTGATCACGAACGACCCATCGGCCGCGACCTCGGCGATGGGGAACCCGGGATTGGCCCAGCTCCGGGTGTCCTCCCAGTCGGTGAGCAGCCCACCAGTCGACTGCGGGCCGCACTCGAGGAGATGCCCGGCCAGAGAGCCCGCCGACAGGAGGTGGAGCTGGTCGGTCGTCCAGCCGAACTCGTGAATCAAGGGACCGAGGACGAGGGCGGAGTCGACCACCCGGCCCGTGACAACCACCTCAGCGCCAGCGTCCAGGCCGGCGGCGATGGGGCGAGCTCCCAGATAGACGTTCGCAGAGAGCGGAGCTCCCGACAGACCGGCCTCGGACAGGACTGCCTCGTTGCCCATGAGGTCGTCACCCGAGACCACCGCCACAACGACACCCGGATCGGCCTGTCTGATCAGAGCAGCCGCCGCGTGTGGATTGACTCCCCCGGCGTTGGTGACCACCTTCATGCCGGCATCCCGATAGTTGCCAATGTTGCCGGCAATGGTCTCGATGATGTCGCGGGCATAGCCCTGGGCAGGGTCCTTTGCTGCGGCCCGACTGAGGATCGCCATGGTGATCTCGGCTAGACCTTCGTAGACGATGTAGTCGCTGCGACCGTCGGAGAGGAGTTGTGGCGTGGAGAGAGAGGAGTCTCCCCATGCTCCCGCTGCACCGGCGATGGTGACCTTCTCGGGAGCTGACATGGGAGTGAAACTAATGTCGCGTCACGATGAACCTGTCACCGTTCACGCCCGAGCACGATCTCCTTCGTCGGACGGTGCGTGAGTGGGTGGAGGCGGAGATCGCACCACACGTTGCCGAGTGGGAAGCGGAGGGAGACTTCCCCAACGACCTGTTCCGCAGGGCCGGGGAGCTGGGGCTCCTCGGTCTCGCCTTTCCCGAGTCGGCAGGGGGCCAGGGTGGCGACTATTGGTCGCAGGTGGTCTTTCTGGAGGAGGTCGGCCGGGTCAGTCAGCCCATCGCCATGGTCCTCTCGGTGCAAACCGACATGGCCACTCCGCCGATCCTCGAGTTTGGGAACGAGGCACAGATCGACCGGTGGTTGAAGCCGGCCCTCCGGGGCGAGTTGATCGGGGCAATCGGCATCACCGAGCCCGACACCGGCTCCGATGTCGCGTCGATCCGCACCCACGCCGAGCGCGACGGTGACCAATGGGTGCTCAACGGTTCCAAGATGTATATCACCAACGGAGCGCGGGCCGACTTCATAACGATGGTGGTGCGCACCGGGCACCTGGACGAGGCCAACCCGTGGGGCAGCATCTCGATGTTCATCGTCGACACCAGTCTTCCCGGGTTCAGCGTCTCACAGAAGCTGGAGAAGGCGGGGATGCGGCTCTCCGACACGGCCCTCCTCTACATGGACGACGTCCGCCTCCCGGCCGACGCCCTCCTGGGTGTGGAGGGAGAAGGGTTCAAACAGATCATGTGGGAGCTGCAGGGTGAGCGTCTCGGGGTGTCCGTATTCGGCGTCGCCGGAGCGCGTGCTGTCCTCGAGGCAGCCGTCGCCTATGCACGTGAGCGAGAGGCATTCGGCCACCCGATCGGGCAATTCCAGGCAGTGTCCCACCGCCTGGCGGACATGGCCACGGAGCTGGAAGCGGTGCAGGCGCTGGTCTACGAGTGCTGCGATCTGTGGAATGAGGGGGTCTACGCCACCGAGGAGGTGGCGATGGCCAAGCTCGCCGTCGGTCAGATGACCAACAAGGTCGTCGACGCCGCGATCCAAACGATGGGTGGTGCCGGTCTGATCGAGGGCGAGTTCGTGTCCCGGGAGTGGCTGGGAATGAGGATCGGCCGCATCGGAGGGGGCAGCGACGAGGTGCAACGCCAGATCCTGGCCCGGATCATGGGGATCGCATGAGCGGACTCGAGCCACTTTTCTCAGTGGAGCACGAGGCCTACCGGGAGGCGGTCCGCATGTTCGTGGAGAAGGAGATCAACCCCAACGCCGAGCAGTGGGAGGAGCAGCGGGAGTATCCCCGAGAGCTCTTCCGAAAGGTTGGAGCTGCCGGGCTCTTCGGCGCCAAGTTCGAGGAGCGATGGGGTGGCACCGGCCCCGACTATGCGGCGGAGGCTGTCGCCATCGAGGAGCTCTCCCGCTCGCTGACCTTCGGAACGGCCAGCGACTTGGGAGCCCACAGCCAACTGGCTGCCCTCTACGTCGACCGGTTCGGGAGCGATGACCAAAAGGAGCGGTATCTCAGGCCGTCGATCTCCGGGGACCTCCTCGGTGCTCTTGCCGTGACCGAGCCCGGAGCAGGCAGCGATGTCAACGGAATTCGCACCAGGGCTGCCAGAGACGGCCACGACTGGTTGATGAGCGGTTCCAAGGCCTTCATAACCAACGGCGCTTGGTCTGACTACGTGGTGGTCGCGGCCCGCACCTCCGACGACCCCGGTCACGGGAACCTCACGCTTTTCATCGTCGACGCCGACAGCGACGGCTTCGAACGGCAGAGGATGAAGATGATCGCCTGGCACACCTCGCACACCGGCGAGCTCTACTTCGACGGCGTCCGGGTCTCCGACGAGAACCGACTCGGCGACGTGGGGGCCGGTTTCGCCCACATCATGACCAATTTCCAATGGGAGAGGGTGATGATGTCCCTCAGCGCCCTCGCCCTGGCCGAGCTGTCCCTGGAGACGGCCATCCAGTACGCGCGGGATCGCAACGCCTTCGGGCGGCCGGTGATCAAGTTCCAGGTCTGGCAACATCGGTTCGCCGACCTCGCGGTTCGTCTCAAGACATCGAAGGCACTCGCGTACAAGGCCCTCCGTCTCCATATCGCGTCAGAGCAGGGGGCGGACGTGCCCCGTGATCAGTTGGTGAGGGTCACCTCCATGGCCAAGCTGCACAGCCAGCGTCTCGCCTGGGACGTCGCCGACGAGTGCGTCCAGGTCCACGGTGGCGCCGGAGCATTGATGGAATACCCGGCTCAGCGGTTCTGGCGTGATGCCAGAGTCGGTCCGATCGGTGGCGGGACCGACGACATCATGCGCAACCTGATCGCCCGCTCGATGGGACTGGGCGCGGCTTAACATCCTTCTGTGTCGATTTTTCCGTCTCTGAGACGGAAAAATCGACACAGAAGGAAGCGATTGGCACGACGAAGCTGGTCCGCCCTCAGTCGAGACAGTCACAGACCGATTATCGGGGAGTCCTCGCCGGGTATGGCCCCCTTCGCCTGGGCGGCCATCTGGAAGAACCGTCCCTGCATGGCGTAGAGGCCTCCGCCGTCGTTCTGCACGATCTGCCCGTTGAGCCACCTCGCCTCGGGAAGACACATCAACGCAACTGCCTCGGCGGCCTGTTCGGGGGTGGCAGCCTCCCGTAACGGGTGACTCTCGATCTCGGCCTGCTTCAGTTGCTCATACAGGGGGCCGGTCATCATCTGGATCGAGTCGGTGTCGATGTATCCGGGGAGAACCCCCATCGCGGTCACCCCCGCGGGCCCGAGCTCGGCTGCGAGATAGCGAACGAGGGTCTCCATCGAAGACTTGGCCGCGGCGAGAAGCCCGTGGGTGGGGATGTAGCCCACTGTGTCGGCACCGGAGATGGCGATGATGCGACCGCCGGTCTTCTCGAGGAGCGGGAATGCCAGCTGTGCCATCAGGATGAAGTGACGCACCGAGATGGCGAAGGTCTTGTCGATCTGGTGCATCTTCAATGCGAGCAAGGGCTTCAGGGCAGTCGCCGCCGCGTTTGCGATCAGGAAGTCGAGCCGATCCAGGTCGAGCTGCTCGAAGGCGGAGCGCACGCTCGTCTCATCGACGAGCTCCATCTGGATTGCAGTTGCCCCGGGTGTGAAGCTCGAACAGGCATCGACGACTTCGTTGGCGGCATCGGTGTCTTGTCGATAGGTGACCACCACCCGGGCACCCCACCCGGCCAAATGCTTTGCGGTGGCGGCGCCGAGCCCACGACTGCCACCGGTGATCAGAGCGACCTTGCCCTCGAGCGGTCGATAGACGTCCGACATCCGGGGCACCCTAGATAATCGTCGAGATGAGGACGTTGATGCCGCGACATGTCGCCCGCCATGCCGATTACCGAGAGCCGACTCCTGTCGAGCGAATGGGGTCGGCTCCAGGTCGCATCCGGAGGTGACTACTTGACGATCCAGGATCGCACGCGACCTACGTCCTGGAAGCCGACGCCTTCATAGAAGGATGTCGCCTCGCGGGGCTCGTCCGTTATCACACGACAGGTGCTCATCCCGGCGTCCCTCATCTGCTGCAAGCCGTGATAGAGGAGGGCGCGTCCGATGCCCTGCCGGTGATAGTCCGGATGGGTCCCAAACGGTTCTATCTGGGCAACACCCGACTCGTCGCCCCACCACACCATGAACGAGGCGATCCTCCCATCCGGGGCGACCGCGACCAGATCTCGTTCACGCACGTACACCGGTGACCGCATGAAGTCGAGATAACGCTGCAGATGCATTGCCTCGGGCATGTTCGACTCGAACGCTGCATGCGAAGCTCGGCGCCGGGCGTTTGCCTCCTCCTCTCCTCCCACTGAACGCAGGGACCAGCCCTCCGGGACTGCCGGCTCCGGTAGGTCACCGGAGAGATCCCATCGGTATGAGCGGTAGGTGTGGACGGCCTCGTATCCACCCGTTTCCAGGAAGGCGATCAGCTCGGTGTCGGAGTCCTCGACCCATTCCACCTCTCCACCGCCGCCGAGACGGCGTTGTGCCCACCGGAGCAGGGGGAGACGGTCGAAGCCGGGCCGGGCAAATAGGTTGATCTCCCCCGGTGGCCGAGAGTCGATCACCACGAAGGCCGAATCGTCCTGGACCCAGGTCGTCATGTGATCGGGGTACCTGGGGTCGTCGTGGTACAGCCACCACGAGATGTCGCCGGGATGCACGTAGTAGCGATCCCCACCATCGCGGAGCCCATCCGACAAGATCTCGTGGATCGAACCGAGGTCATCGAGGGCGGGACGAACCCGTGGAGCCAGAGGATCAGCGTCGGTTGGCACGTCGAGGGAAGCCGTCGGCAAGCCATGGGAAGCGGCCCCAACCAGAACCATGGCGACGTACCAGTCGTAAGGGCGTCTGCCCGACGGCTCTCCCTCATACGTGTAGGTCAGGACATCTTCGTCGTCCACACGGACCTCGATGGGCGCATACAGAGGCTCAGCCGCGTCGAGAGCCGGGCGTTCTTCATCGGCGATTTCGTAGATCACGCCGTTCACCGCTCCCGCGGGAGCGGGCCGGATGTTGAGTTTGGAGGAGCCGTCGGTGGACGGCTTGTCGTAGACGATCTCCCAAGCGTCGAGGACCCCGGTGGCGACGGGACGTGCCGACGGGCAACGACTCCGCATTTGCGGCACCCACAGGTTGGATCCGTATGCGAAGTAGCGGAAGCTCATCGGAGCGCATTGTTGCTTATGGAATCTCCGAAGATGAGCTGATTCGCGCCATATACGGCGCGAGGAACCCCGGGTTCGCAGTCAATCGGGGATCCAGTCCTCGAGCGGGATCCCCAGGCCGTCGGCGATGCGGTTGGCGTAGGCGTAGTAGGCGGTGACCTCGACGATGTGAAGGATGTCGGTGTCGGTGAAGCCGTGCTCGCGAAGCTCGATGACATCGGCCTCCGTCATCTCAGCCGGTGTCTCGGTGAGCTTCACCGCGTAGCGGAGCATCGTGCTCCGCTTGTCGGAGATGGCGGCTGTCTCCCAATCTGCCTCGATGGCGTCGGCGAGGTCGTCGTCTCGCAGTAGCCGGCGCAGACCGCGCCGGTGATGCACCACTCAGTAGTGACAGTCGTTCACCTGGGAGACGACCATGGCGATCATCTCCCGCTCCACTTTGCGCAGGGTCGATGTTCCCTTCATCGCCTGGCGATAGATCTCGTGGTGGGCAGCCATGCTCCCGGCATCCAGTGCGTGGATGCGCATGATCCAGTCGACGCGGCCGTGAGTGGGGTCCATCACCTCGTCCTTCAGATCGGCCATGTCGGCATCCCACTCCTCCTCGTGAGGTGCCTCGATCCAAGGCATCAGACGAGGTCCCGCGCCAGGAGGTCGTCGTATGTCTCTCTCCGGACCACGAGACGAGCGTCGCCATCCTTGGCGAACACGACGGGGGGGCGAAGCACCATGTTGTAGTTGGAGCCCATGGTGTGCCCGTATGCTCCCGTGACCGGGGTCGCCAGGATGTCCCCGGGTTCGAGGTCGGACGGGACCCTCCCTTCCCAGACGATCACATCGCCGGACTCGCAGTGCTTGCCAACCAGACGGATCTCGCGGTCACGGTCGGCTGTGGTCGAGCGGACCAGGAACACCTCGTAGCCGCTGCCGTACAGCACCGGACGTGGGTTGTCGCTCATCCCACCATCGACCGAGACATAAGTGCGGACACCGGGGATCTCTTTGATCGTCCCCGCCGTGTAGAGAGTCACTGCGGCGCGGGCGACGATGGCACGTCCGGGCTCGGCGTGGACCTTCACGTCGAGACCCGTCATCTCGATCGCCTCCTCGATGGTGAGACCCCATTCAGGGATGGTGGGGGCCCACTCGCCCTCGACGTAGGGAACGCCGAGACCGCCTCCGATCGATAGCGCGGAGACATCGATCTCTGCGACAAACCCGGCGATGACCTCGACGGCCTTGGCGAACGAGGACACGTCGAAGACCTGGCTTCCAACATGGGCGTGGATGCCCACCAGGTCGAGCTGCGGGATGGTGCGGATGAGATCGACGGCCCGCCTTGCCGTCCCGTCGCCGACACCGATGCCGAACTTGGAGTCGGTGGCTCCGGTTTGGAGAAAGTCGTGAGTATGTGCCTCAACACCGGGATTGACCCTGACCATCACCCGAACGGTCTCGTTCCGCCCATCGAGAACCAAGCGGAGCCTGTCGATCTCGACCATGGAATCGACGACTATCAAGCCGACGCCGGCGTCGACGGCGGCAGTCAGCTCCCTCATCGACTTGTTGTTGCCGTGAAAGACCAGACGCTCGGCGGGCACTCCCGCCGCCAGGGCAACGTGGAGCTCTCCACCGGTGGCGACGTCGAGGTCCATCCCCTCCTCGTAGGCGACCCGAGCCATCGCCTTGCAGAGAAACGCCTTGGTGGCATAGGCGACACCATCGGGGAAGGCGGCCATGGCCTCCTGGCACCTGGCTCGAACGTGGTCTTCGTCGTAGACGAACAACGGCGTCCCGAACTCGGAGGCGAGGTCGATCAGGTCACAACCGGCGACGGAGAGCCTGCCGTCGGGATCTACCGACGAGTTGTCGGGGAGGAGATGCCATGGGAGGACGCTCATCTGAGCGGTCGATGGTGACAGAACCGAATGGTGCTGTCAGAACGGGCCAATGCGCCCCCCGGGCCGGCGGGCGTCCGGGGCACATAATGACGATTGCGACACGGGTGGAGTGTGGGGAGGAAAAGGAGTTGCCACCTGATGGATGAAAATGAGGTGGTCGGAGTGCACAGTGTTGCGTTTTCCGCAACGAGATGCACGCGGGTTCGGTGGTTGAGGGGCTTCATCTACATCCCAGGGTTTGCGGAGAGAC
>DASUUP010000321.1:0-5180 GCA_036373995.1 Acidimicrobiia bacterium | reverse complement strand
GCCATCGATCTGGGGCGTCGGCTCGGCTATCAGGAGACGATCGAGATACACCTCGAGTACGACATCCCCGGCGACCCGCCTCGCTCCAGAACCACCTTTCGCATCAATCCGGCGTACATCAACTTCGCTGTCGCCGGCTGGGGAGACCCGGGCCTGGCCACGGTCAACGTGGCGACCCCGGCATCATTCGACCTGGAGCTGACAGGCTCCGACTGGGATGAGACGAGGACGGTCGACGGCACCACCGTCCACACGGTCTCGTCGATCGACGACCCCGGCGAGTTCCTCATCGAGGTGAGGGGCTACGACGAGGCAGCGCTGGCCACCGAGATGCTTTCAGTCAGAAACGCCGAAATCGTCGTGGGTGCTTGGCCAGGCGACATCGAGTGGTCAGATCAAGTCGCAACTTCGGTCATCACCGGCTTGCCGACTTTGATGGAACTGGTGGGTCTTCCCTGGACCGTCGAAGATGCGTTGTTCGTGAATGAGTCGGCCGAAGTCTTTCTCGCCGGGTATGGAGGATGGTATCTGCGAGATCAGAGTCTGATCGAGGTCAGCGAGTGGGCAGACCCTCATCTCGTCCTACATGAGCTCAGCCACGTCTGGTTCAACCAGGACCTGTTCACCGGTCGCTGGATCAGCGAGGGCCTCGCCGAGGTGTTCTCGTTGCGGGCGGTCGCCGACGCGGGTCTCGCCGACGAAAACGGGTCGGACACAGAGAGTCCTCCAGTCGACGACGGAGAGGTCGGTTTCCTCAACTCGTGGGTCATCCCCGACCCGGAAGAGCTGGAGCCCGACCAGATCCGCGCCTACGAGGAGTACGGCTATGCCACATCGCGATGGGTGATCCAGGACACGATCGACGAGATTGGCTTCGAGAACATGGCAGTGGTGCTGGCTGCGGCCGCAGACGACCTCATCGCCTACCGCGGAGCGCCGGAGCCGGAACGGGTTGACCCCCGCGACGATTGGCGTCGTCTGCTCGACCTTGTCGAGGAGTTGGGGGGCGCGACCGGAGCAAGCGAGCTATTCGCCAAGTACGTAACAGACGAGGACTTGACCTCCCGCAGCCAGACCCGCGCCGAATATCACGAGCTTATCAAAGAGGGCCAGGGGTGGCTCGCACCGTTCTACGTCAGAGAGCCGCTATCGGCTTGGGATTTCGCCGAAACCACAGCACGCATCGCCGAGGCCCGAGCCATCCTCGACGACCGGTTTGAGGCGGAATCCAACCTCGCGGTCATTGGCGTCGCACCAGGTATCACCTTGGAGGAGACCTATGAGTCAGCCAGCGACAGCTTGGAGGAGACACGGTCCTTGGCTGAACAGATGGTTGATGTGAGCGGTGACGTCCTCGAAGCAAGAGAGGTTTTGAGCGAGGAACGCAGTCTGATGACGGAAATCGGCTTACTCGGGGTGAACCCGGACGAGGAGTATCAGGAAGCGGTGGACGAACTCGAAGAAGAGGACCTCGACCGAGCCGCGATCGAGGCCCGTGAGCTGGTGACGCTTCTCGAGGGAGCCGAGGACAGAGGCCGGCTCCGTGCCGGCCTGGCAGCAGGGGCGCTCGTGCTGATGATCGGCGGGACGGTTGTGGTCATGTCTCGGAGACGTCGCCGCGAGCGAGAGACTCTCGCCAGCTGACCCTCTGGAACCCGAACCTCCTTTGGCCTCCCCGCCGGGCTGCCACGTTGGAGGGCGACCACACGTGACACGATCCTGTAGATGAGCCGGTCGAATCGCATGGGCGAGCGTCCCCGACGTCACCCGGCCGAGTGACGCCGCGACCTCCCGCGCCCCGGTGGTTCGCCCATGGTCAGCTGCTCAATGTCCAGGCCGCGAGAGTTTCGACAAGGCTGCTCCGACCACGACGAGGACACCTCCGAGTGCAATCTGGGCTGCTGCGACACCGAAGGCCAAAACCGATGTGAACAGAGACGACCTGAGCAGTGATGCGTTCATGGCCAGTTGGGCCGCGGGATCGTCTCCTTCTAGCTCGCCGTATGTTCTCCCTCCGGTGGCATTGAGGGCGGTCTTCCCGACGACATCGGCTCCGGACTGAGCCATGCCTGATGAGGATTGCGCTGGCTCGTCACGGCGGCCCCCGCATCAGGCCGACTAACGACGTTGACTGCTTGTTTCGCACCGAACGAGGTCGGGGGTGTCCCTGCAGAGAGCTCCTGTTCGACCATGCCCGTCACCCCTCGACTATCACCTTCGCCCGCATCCAGGGATGGGGCAGGCAGTAGTACTCGAACTCGCCCACCACGTCGAAGGTGTAGCTCCACGAGTCTCCGGTGGCGAGGAAACCCGAGTCGAATGCCCCGTTCACGTCGGTGACGGTGTGCATCTGTCCCGGGTCGTCGTTGGTCCAGGTGACCGTCGTGCCCACCGCCACGGTGAGGACGTTGATCGAGTAGTCGGCGGGAGCCTCGGCCTCGGCGAACTCGTCGGCGGCGTTCATGTCCTGGGCGGTCCAGGCGCCGTCCACGATGGAGATCTCCTCGCCCGTCGCTTGCCCCTCGTCACCCGTGGCGTCACCGTCTTCGGCTCCGTCAACACCGGTGACATCCTCGAAGATCTCCAGATTGGCATCCCCGGTGATCACGATCTGGCCGATGGCGCCCTTGTCCACCGCCCTCGACAGGGCGTGGTCCACAAGGACGATCGTCGACGGCACCTGGCCGATCAGTTCGACGACGGTTCCCCCACCGGCGGGGACCAATGTGGTCTGGGAGCCACGCAGCGGCGTGTTGAGCAAGGCTGCCTCTTGATAGACCTTGTCCCAATGCGATCCGATGGGATGGAAGTTGGAGTCGAGGTTCAAACCGGCGTTGATGAAGTAGATACGGGCTCTGTCCCCGACACCCATCTCCAACGCGTTGTCCCCTGTGAGAGCGCCAACGGCTCCGTTGAAGACGACAAAGCTGGGCTCCTCGTTTGTCACCGCCGCCCGGTCGAACTCGACCATCCCGGCCGCGGTGGAATCCGTGTAGTACTCGGATTGCACCATGTACCACTCGCGATCGACTTCTGGTAGGGGCGCTTCTGGGTCGACGAGGATGCCGCCGAACATGCCATGGGAGATATGGGCGGGAATGTCCCCAAAGGCGCAGTGGTACATGAAGAACCCGGGGTAGAGAAGCCTGGCTTCGATGGTCTTCGTCTCACCGGGGGCCACCGTGGTTGCCTCGGCTCCACCCCCTTGTCCGGTCACGGCGTGGAAGTCGACATTGTGCGCGTTGTGGCTGGTCGCCGGATTGGTGATGGTGAAACGGAGCACGTCGCCCACCCGAGCCCGGATCACCGGGCCGGGTGTCCCCACCACCACACCATCGGGACCGTCCAGCAGCTTGTAGCCCCAGGTCTCAGTCTCCACCCCGGTCGCCGGGTTGATTACCGACACGCCCTCGACCACTTCGAAATTCACATCGACGATGGCTGGTGTGGTCCGACCCGACGCGGGCGGCATGTTGGGCGCCACGGCCACGTTGACTTCGCCGGCAGGCACCGGCGAGAGTTGCTCCTTGGGAACCAGGGCCGGGAGCACGTCCTCCGGCAAATCGGTGGCCCCGTCGAGATCTACGGTTGTCAGATAGCTGTCGACTCGCTCCGAGACGATGGCATCGTCCACCGAATTCCGACTCGCGGTGATCATCAACGCGGAGACGCCCAGAACCACCGCGGCGATAGTCCCCAAGATCCCGATCGCCACCAGCGTGCCCAGCGTGTAGTGGGGATGCGGAGGAGGTGACTCCGGTCGACGATCGGTGTCACGCGATTGACGCTCAACTGTCTGTGTCATGATTGGGCTCCTTGCATGTTCGGTAGGACCAGGACTTGATCGAATCCCTCGACGAGAACCCGGCGTGCCTCGGTCCAAATGTCGTGGATCGGACAACTCTCCTCCCCAGGGCAGGGGGCATCACGCAGCCCACACCTGCCGTCGGAGGAAGGACCCTCGACGGCTTCCACGACCTCGAGGAGGTGGACATCGAATGCCGACCCGGCGATCCGATAGCCACCACCGGGGCCGCGAGAGGACGTGACCCAGCCCGCTTCGACGAGGGGCGCCACCACCTGTGGAATGAACGAAGACGTCGTACCGGTCTCGGATGCGAGATCGTTGCGGCTCATGATCCCACCCGACGCCGCCAGGGCGCGAAGAGCGAGGAGAGCCAGGTCCGTGCGACGCTGAAACGTGATATTCATCAGTTGTGGAGTCAACAACTCAACAACTGCCGCCACTAGGGCCGAAAGTCCCATCTACGCGATCGAGAGGTGACAGAGGAGCCCGGTGTCCCACAGACGCAACAGGCTTCAAACGGATCTTCTGCACGAACGGCCGGCGCAAATCTTGTCGGCGGCGAGTATGACGCCACCGACAGGAGCTCTTGGAGGAAGAAGCATCCCATCGGGTGGACGGCTCACGCCGCGTCCACCACCCAGCGCCCGAGGCTCACTGGCAAGGCCGGCTCGATCACCACACCGTCGCTCCCGCAGTAGGGACAGGATTCCAGGCGGTCCCCGGTGTACTCGTGGCCACAGTTCCCGCAACGAAGGAGACCCAGAGCCTGCTCCCAGACGACATGCGCATCCGCAAGCGGAGTGTCTCGGGTCAAGGCCGCCCAGATCCGGGCAGCTTCTTCCTTGTGTACCCCGGGTCCCAGCACGATCTCGACTTCTCCAACGGACTCTCCGTCCGCAAGACTCTGCAGTATCTTCAGGGCTTCGGCCATCAGCTCCTGCTCATGCATTTGGTACCAAGCGTCGCTGCATCCATCATCCTCTCCAGAGCCAGCACGGCTAGGGCACTTCGGCCCAACGACACAGGTCTTTAGGGTGGTCTCGAGTTCTTGGGACTCATCGACACTGCTCGGCTGTTCCCTGGCTGATTCCACATCTGCCGGTCACCTTCGAGCTGGCGGTGACTGAGCATCGACTGCAGCGCGCCCGGATCCACGCACACGGCGTCAGTCGGTGAGTAGATCCGGATCGGCACGAAGGTCGAGCCCTGCCTAGCGGTAGAGACCGAGGCTTAGAGAATCGATCGACCCGCCATGAGCCGAAGATGAGCAAGACCCCGGTCAGAGCGTTCGTCTGACCGGGGTCTTGTCGAGAGTCAGGGTGCCGGGTACACCAGGTCGGAGGTTGCCGACTCGGCGGGCCAGATCAGTTCG
>DASUUP010000320.1:0-3516 GCA_036373995.1 Acidimicrobiia bacterium | reverse complement strand
GAGGACGACGGCCTCGTGCTGGTCAGGGTCCTCGATCACCGCCTCCGGCTTCGGTTCTCCGGACACGACTGTCAGGACGGCGTCCAGATCCCGCTCAGTGTCCCGCTCGGTCAACGCAATCTGGTCGACGGCTCCTCGGGTCGACAGGTCGCTGTGACGGTCTGGGACTCCTGAGCAGTACCGTCGCTTCCATGAATGCCCTCCATCAACGGGTCGCCGACGTCTTCGGCAAGGCCCCGTTCATCTCGCATCTCGAGATCGGGCTGACCGGAGTGGGAGACGGCTGGGTAGAGACGGAGCTGGAAGTCACGGCTCACCTCCGCCAGCAGCACGGGTTCGCACACGCTGGTGTGGTCACCACGTTGGCCGATCACACGGCAGGCGCCGCCGCATCGACCGCGGTCGGCGATGGGCAGTCTGTCCTGACCGCCGACTTCAACGTCCATCTTCTCCGTCCCGCCACCGGCGACCGGCTCACCTGTCGTGGTGAGATCGTCAAAGCCGGGAAGACCCTCATCGTGACTCAGGCAGACGTTTGGGCGGACGACAAGTTGTGCGCCCGCTACACGGGGACCATGGCCGTTGTCGATCGGGCGATCTGAAATCAGTCGAACGAGCCCCTGAGTCTCTCCAGGCGCTCGTCCCACTCATTGCCGACGTTCTCGAGCCAGGTGGCCACTTCACCGAGCGGGGCGACCCGAGCCGAGAACACGACCTCACGTCCCTGGTGTGACCGGTCGACGAGACCGACGGAGTCGAGCTGGGTGAGATGCTTGGAGATGGCCTGACGAGAGACCGGAAGCTCGGCGGCCAACTGTGAGGCGGATGCCGGCCCCTTGGAGTTGAGCCGCTCGAACACGGCGCGTCTGGTCGGATCGGCCAGAGCGGTCAGAACGGGTTGCGGGTCGCTCATGCCGCTCGAGCGAGAAAGACCGGAGGGGAGCCGGTGATCCGGTATTCGAGGAGTCGCTCCGTGATCGTCACCCTGCTGCCCGAGTCGATCGGCTCAATCTCGATGGTGACCTGCGACGGATCTCCGTCGGGCTCACGCCATGACCAAGTGAGCGACCGTCCCGGATCGACCTCCTCGACCGTCCCGATCATCTCCTTGTCGGGCACCACTACCTCGCCCCCGGGACGCGGCTCGACCCGAACCCCCAACCATTCCTCGGCGAGGTCGCCATCGACGATCCGCTCCCATACCTCCTCGGTCGGGGCGGGCAATTCGACGCTTCTCTCGATCTGAGGCAGGTCGTCCATACCTGCAACTTAGCAGTTGCAGAGACCTGTTAGGGTTCAGTGCAACCACGCGGTTGCGAAAGGACAGTCAATGCTCATCCCCACAGTCATCGAACAAACGTCACGAGGCGAACGCTCCTTCGACATCTACTCGAGGCTTCTCGGCCACCGGGTCGTGTTCCTGGGGAGGCCGATCGACGACGACGTGGCCAATCTGATCGTGGCCCAATTGCTCCACCTCGAGTCAGACGATCCGGACAAGCCAATCGCCCTGTACGTCAACTCCCCGGGAGGGTCGATGGACTCCATGTTCGCCATCTACGACTCGATGCAACACATCAAGCCGCAGGTCCACACCACCTGCATCGGGATGGCCGCATCGGCGGCGTCCCTGATCCTGGCCGGGGGGGAAGCGGGCTCGCGTTCGATCCTGCCTCACGGCCGGGTGATGATCCATCAACCGTGGGTCCAAAACGTCGGCGGTCAGGCCTCCGACATCGAGATCCATGCCAAGGAGATCATGCGCCAACGTGAGTTGGCCAACGACATCCTCTCTCGACACACGGGCCAGGACATCGACAAGATTCGGGAGGACACCGATCGAGACCGTTGGCTGACGGCGGAGGATGCCGTGGAATATGGATTGGTCGACACGATCCTGGCCCCTGCTGCCATACCGGCGGGTCTCGCCGATTAATCACCTCGCCGAGTTGGTCGGCCGTCCATAAACTGAAGCGCGGTCCCTTCACCTGATCATGCTGATAGCGCGCGACCTCCGAATAGATGCCGGCATCCGGACGCTGATCCGCGATGTCACGTTCAGCGTGCAGGCAGGCGACCGCATCGGCCTGGTTGGACGTAACGGAGCCGGCAAGACCACCCTCATGAGGACTCTGATCGGTGAGTTGGCGCCGGCCGAAGGCACAGTCCTCCGTTCCGGAAGTCTCGGGTATTTCTCGCAGGAAGCCGCACTTCCCCATCTGGAGCACCCTGATGCCACCGCCCTGGAGAGAATCCTGATGGCCCGGGAGATCGGGGCGATGCAGCGTCACATCGAAGAGAGTCGACGGCGTCTCGAAGGGCTCGACGGTGAGGAGCGAGATCGAGGCATCGCTAGATTCTCCCGGCTCCACGACGAGTTCGAGGCGAAGGGCGGCTTCGTCGCCGAAGCGGAGGCGAAGCGGATCGCCGCCAACGTGGGAATAGGAAACGATGAGCTGACCCAACCGGTCAAGACCATGTCCGGTGGCCAGCGTCGTCGGGTCGAGTTGGCCCGCCTTCTCTTCGCCGAGACCGACGTCATGCTGCTCGACGAGCCCACCAACCATCTCGACCTGGACGCCAAGTCATGGCTGATCGAGTATCTGAGCACGTACAAGGGCGGCATGTTGGTCGTGTCGCACGACCTGCCCCTTCTCGACGAGGCGATCACCTCGGTCCTGGCGCTCGAGAACGGTGAGATCGAGTCATACCGAGGCAACTACTCCTACTACCTCGAAGAGCGAGAGCTGCGGCGGGCGCGCAAGGAACGGGAGCGAAGGCATCAGGACGAGGCCATCGCCCGTCTCGAGGAGAACATCCGTCGCTTCAAAGGAACGACCGAGAAGATGGCCAAGACTGCCCGGGCGTGGGAGACCCGCGTCGAGCGCATGAAGAGAGATCTCGTCGAGGTGCAGAAGAGAGGGAAGAGGGTCCGTCTCGCCTTTCCTCAACCCGAGCGGTCCGGGCGTGTTCCTCTGGCCGCGACCGGACTGGCCAAGTCGTTCGGGGACAACCTCGTCTTCCTGGACATCGAATTCGCGGTGGAGAGAGGGGAGCGCATGCTCCTCATCGGCCTCAACGGTGCCGGCAAGACCACACTGCTCCGGATCCTCGCCGGTGTGGAGACCGCCGACCTGGGCGAGGTCTCGCTGGGACACCAGGCGAGCCTTGGCTACTACGCACAGGAGCACGAGCAGATACTCGACGGCGTGACGGTGTTCGATCACATGCGACGCGTCGCCGGCCTACCCGACAGCATGTTGCGTTCATTGCTCGGTCACTTCCTGTTGGCCGACAAGATCGATCAGGACGCGGGGACCTTGTCCGGTGGGGAGAAGACCAAGTTGGCGCTAGCCATGCTGGTGGCAGGGCGACCCAACGTGCTCCTTCTCGACGAGCCCACCAACCATCTCGACCTGGACGCCAAGTCATGGCTGATCGAGTATCTGAGCACGTACAAGGGCGGCATGTTGGTCGTGTCGCACGACCTGCCCCTTCTCGACGAGGCGATCACCT
>DASUUP010000319.1:0-5354 GCA_036373995.1 Acidimicrobiia bacterium | reverse complement strand
CATGTCAGGCGTATGACCTGATCGCCGATGGGCAGCCGCACAGCTACTGCACCGTCTGATCGGGCGATACGAGACTGATACGTCGCAGCGACTCCAGAGTCGCTGCGACGTCTTTCTTTGCCTCGGCAACGGAGACACCGGTCAACTCTGAAATCGCTAGTGCTATCTCTGAGGCGCTGGTGGACCCGTCACACAACTCCCAGATAGCTTTGGCGCTTGCGTTGAGCACGTGCAACGAGTCGGTCGACGGCTCGTAGATGGTCCACCCTTGGGATCCTTCCGTCTGAACGACCTCTCCGTGTCTCATCGGGTGCATGGTCAATTCATCTCCTCTGCAATCGGGTCGGTGGTCGGGGAGGCCAAGGCGATCAATTCGGCTTGGGAGTGGACGCCCAGTTTCTCATAGACCCTCTGCAGGTGAGTGCGAGCCGTGGCCGGACTTATGAACAATTGCTCTCCTATCTCCTCTTTGCGGGCTCCTCGGGCTGCCAAAGTGAAAACCTCCTTCTCGCGCGGTGTCAGATCGGCGAACCCGGGTGGAGCAACCGGGTAGCGACGACGATCCACGAGGTGGCGAAGCAGCCTGCCCAAGAGGTCGGGCGGTACGACGCCACCGCCATCGAGGACCGTGTCGACCGCATCTGCGATCTCCTCCAAAGAGGCGATTCTGGGTAAGAAGCCGCGGCAATTGGCATCCACTGCGGGGACGAGGTGCCGGTTGTCGCCTAGAACGATGGTGGGGACCGCTGACGCGATACGTGCGAGTTCTCCGTCCTCGAAGGTGCCATCTACTCGATAGACGAGAGCGTTCGTGTCGGAGGCGACGTCTCCCAGTCGGTCAGTGGCGGTCACATCATGACTGGCCATCACAATCCTGAGGGCACCAGCCAGCGCGTCGTCTCCGGCGCAGACGGTAACGCGCTTGCGGTCAACTCCCACCCACTTAGTCTGGCAGCCGTCACATGTATAAGACACAAAGTGGGGGCCCTTTTGCCGGGAACGATCGCGTCAGTCGATTCTTGATCGACTTGACCGCCGATCGGATCGAGCGACTCGAAGGGCCCGTCCCCGCCGGCCTTATCGAGCTAGCGCAACGTCATGGCCTGGTCCCGCTTCTCTCCGAACGCACGAATGATTCCCTGGTGAGGGCCGTCGGTGCTCGAGAGAGAGCGCGCTGCCGTGTTCTCGAGGAGCATCTGGAGCGGATCTTGATGCGTTTTCACGAGCGAGAGATGAGAGTCAGCATCCTCAAGGGGCCTGCGATCGCCAGTCGATATCTGAATCCAGAATTGCGTCCCTTCTCCGACATCGATCTCCTCGTCGCCAAGTCTGAGGTGGAGGCTGCCCTCGAGGTGTTGGCTGCGGATCCCGCGGTCATCGGCGTTCCTGAGAAGCGACCCAAGGCGGACAAGCGAGACGTTCTGCTGAGTGACGAACGCGGAATTCGCTTCAACGTGGATCTCCACTGGGACCTTTTCTCATATAGCCAGCTGCGGGGTTCGGCTGATGGCGCCACGGAGGCGGCTTGGGCCGAGGCTCGGTTTGTCGAGGACTGGCCACTGGGGCCGACCTGGGAAATCCCCGATAGCTTTCGGCTGGCGTTTCTCGCGGCGCACGCGATGCTCGACCACCGTTTTCGTCTCATCCTCTTCCGTGATTTCCTCGAGCTTTGTCGGCGAGACGTGGACTGGAAGGAGTTGTCGGCCGTTGCCAGTTCTTGGGGGCTGCGGTCGACCACATACATGGCGCTCTGGATGGCGAAGGAGGTCCTGGAGGCTCAGATTCCGACCGAGTTTCTCGCCACCATCCGCCCCGAGTCAATGCCGGTCAGCTTTCTGGAGTGGGCACTCCCCAGAACCGACCTGGTTCGCTTCGACGGGCATCGGTCCCATCCGATCAATCTCGCGTCGGTGCTCCTCAACGATTCCGCTTCGCAGCGTCTGGCACTCTTCGTCCGTGGCCCTCTCGCCTTCCCTGGCTGGCGGCGCCGGGTCATGGCCGAGACACGGCAAGCGGCACCCCGAGCATTGATCCTGGCTTCGACCGACCGGAGACGGGGCGCTGAAGTCTTCACGGAGCGTCTCCGCGAAGGTCTCCTGGCCCGGGGTTGGCTGGTAGAAGCAGTGAGCCTGAGAGGCTATGGAGAGCTTCCTCGCGCCGAGTTGGAGGCTCTCGTGACCAAGGGCAGCGACGTATGGCGACGTTTCGACCCGCGAGTTTTCGCGGCCCTGCGCCGCAAGACAGGAGCCTTCAAACCAGACGTTGTCGTGGCCAATGGAGGCGCCACCCTGCGCTATGCCGTGGCGGACAATGCGTCTCAGAGGTACGAGCTGGTCTACATGGGAATCGGGGAGCCGGACTACTGGATCCGGTCTCGTCTGTCGCGATGGCTGAATCGTCTTCTCCTCCGTCGAGCCGACAAGATCCTGACTGTGTCCGAGGCGACGAGGACTCAGACAGTCCGTCTCGAACCGCGGGTGGCTGACCGGATCGAGACGACATATACAGGAGTCCCCGACGAGTTGTTCAAGATCGAGCGGTCAGAGCCAGAGGGGCCTCTGAGGGTCCTGGTGGTGGGAAGCCTCTCGAAAGAGAAAGACCCGGAACTGGCTCTGCAGGCCATGGCTCGTCTTCCGGGCACAGTCGTCAGATTCGTTGGCGAAGGCCCTCTCCGTGCGGACCTGGAGTCCTTGGCACGCGCTCTCCAGATCGAGGAGCGGGTCGAGTTCACGGGGTCAGTCGCCGCGGTTCGGCCGCACCTCGAATGGGCTCACGTGCTCCTCCTGACGTCGCAGTCGGAAGGCCTTCCTGGGGCGATTCTCGAGGCGAGTGCCGCCGGTATCCCAACGGTGAGCGTGGATGTGGGGGGTGTCAGGGAAGCAGTGGTCGACGGCCTGGGAGGATTCGTCACAGCGCGGTCGATCGAGGAGATCGTGGATGCGTTGCGAAAACTCGACAAAGACCGACGGCTCCTCATCGAGATGGGCGAGGCGGCACGTGACTACGCGAGACAGAACTTCCTGATCGATGACGTGATCGACAAGTATGCGGACATCCTGCGAGGTCTCGCCTCGTGAAGGTCGCCCACCTCTGTACCGTCGACTCGAGTCTGCGCTATTTGCTCCTTCCCCAGTTGGAGGCGACTCTCTCGCTGGGTCACGAGACCTTGGGTATCAGCGCTCCAGGGGGCGACGTTCCGTTCCTCGAATCACGTGGCGTCCGTCACGTTGCCCTGACGGCATCGACCCGAGAGCGCTCTCTGGCGGCAGACCTGAGGACGGCTTGGCAGTTGTCCCGCATCCTCCGCAAGGAGAGACCCGATTTGCTTCACACCCACAACCCGAAGCCCGGTGTCTACGGCCGGGTCCTCGGTCGGCTTCTCCGGGTGCCCATCGTCATCAACACGGTGCACGGTCTCTATGCAACCGAGACCGACCGGTTGGGGAAGAGGATGTTCGTATATCTCCTCGAGGCGATCGCATCCAGGTTCAGCGATCTGGAACTTGTGCAGAGCGCAGAGGACGTAGCGACCATCAAACGGCTCGGGTTGGCGCCCCGTGAGAAGGTGTGTCACCTCGGAAACGGGGTCGACTTGACGAGGTTCGCCCCAGGCATCGACCGTTCGGTACGTGAGGCGAAGAGGACCGAGCTGGGAGTCGACCAAGAGGCGGTGGTGGTCGGCTGTATTGCCCGGCTCGTAGCTGAGAAGGGAATCCCCGAACTCGTGGAAGCGTACGAGATGCGGACCCAGGACTACGAGTTGATGATCGTGGGGCCGCCGGATCCCTCGAAAGAAGATGCCCTCGACGAGAGGGCTATCCGGGCCGCCGAGCGGTCAGGTGTTCGCTTTCTCGGTCATCGAAGTGACGTCGAGTCTTTGTATCGGGTGTTCGACGTGTTCGTGATGCCTTCGCACCGTGAGGGTTTCCCACGCGCAGCCATGGAGGCTGCTGCGAGTGGGCTGCCGCTGATCCTCACCGATGTGCGTGGCTGTCGCGAGGTGGTTGACGACGGAGTCAATGGGGTTTTGGTACCCGTACGAGATCCCGTCGCCCTGTCCGCAGCGATCGATGAACTCGTGAAGAATCCTGGAGTACGCACTGAGATGGGCAGCGCCGGATCACTCAGGGCGAGTCGTCGATTCGACGAGAGAGACGTGGTGGCCAAGGTCCTGTCTGCCTACCGCGAGGTGGCCGAGCGGAAGGGGCTCACGTTCGATGCGTAAGCGCCTCTTCGACCTCGTGGTGGCGGTGATCCTGGTCGTTCTCTTGGCTATCCCCATGGCCATCCTCTATGCACTGACGAGGGTGAGGCTGGGTTCTCCTGTCATCCACAAGAGCACCCGCCCGGGGCTGGGAGGGAAGTCATTCACGATGTACAAATTCCGAACCATGACCGACGAGGTCGACGACAGCGGTGAACTGCTTCCCGATGAGGCCAGACTGGCACCCTTTGGTCGATTGCTACGGTCATGGAGCTTGGACGAGCTGCCCGAGTTGTTCAACGTGATTCGGGGAGACATGAGCTTGGTGGGGCCCAGACCACTCCTACCCGAGTACCTGCCGCGATATTCGGCGGCGCAGGCACGCCGCCATGACGTCCGCCCGGGGATCACCGGCTGGGCCCAGGTCAACGGTCGTAACGAGCTTGATTGGGATGAGCGCCTGGCAATGGACGTGTGGTACGCGGACAACAGGTCGTTCTTGCTCGACTTGCGGATTCTGTTCAGAACACTGGGCCGAGTCCTGAAACGAGAGGGGATCACGGCTGAGGGGCATGTCACAATGCCCGAGTTCCGGGGCTCAGGGGGAACTTGAGCATCCTGATCTCATCCGCCGGGCGCCGCACCTCACTGGTCGAGGCCTTCATGGAGGCCTGCGCCGGCCAGGAAAAAGTCATCGCAGCCGACGCCGATCCATTGGCTCCGGCACTGCTCGTCGCGGACGAAGGCGCGGTGATTCCCCGGCTCGACGACCCTGGCTTTCTCGATCATCTGCTCGCCGTCTGTGCGCGATACGACGTGCGTCTGGTCGTTCCTACGATCGACACCGAGCTACTCCTCTATGCCCGGCATAGGGACCGCTTCGAGCGTGTCGGTGTGGTGCCGCTCGTGTCCTCGGTGTCTCTCATCGAGACGACGCTGAGCAAGCGAAAGACCGAGACAGCGTTCGCAACGGCAGGTATCCACACTCCGCGCTCTTGGGAGATCGACGTGACTTCGATCGGTGACTCACCGGCCGAGATGTTCGTCAAGCCTGATCGGGGGAGCGCGTCGGCTCATACTTATCCTTCCACGCCGGAGCGTCTCGAAGCCGTTCTCTCATTGGTCCCCGATCCCATCGTGCAGGAGAGAG